>NZ_JAMYSZ010000019.1:0-119433 GCF_040322215.1 Mesorhizobium sp. M0184 | reverse complement strand
CATCACAAGGTGTCCACCTATTTTGGTGGACACCTCATGCATCAGAGCACTCAACAGCAAAAGGTGCGGGGAAATTCGCGCTTACGTAGTTGACATGATCGAATGTTCGGCGGAATCGCTGGGCGTCTTCGCCCACTGCTAATAGAATGCGCTGCGAGATTGCTCACGCTGCTTTTCTGGCAGCCGCCCTAAACGGACGGTCAATGGTGAACGCATCTGGACGGATGGCTGCCTCGACCTGGCTCCAGGTCACGGGACGGGCGATTGGGAAGCCGGGTCGCGCTCGTGGGGAGAAGGCGCCGACCGCCGTGTTGCCGCGCCCATTGCGAAGGTAGTCGATGAAGATGCGGCCCTTTCGGGCTGCCGGCGCGGCGGAGAGCAGATAGCGATCAGGATGGGCTTCAGCGAGGCGCTTGGCGAACGATCGGGCAAGGAGCCGGGCATTGTCGTGCGTGATCTTCGTCTCAAGTGGGGCCATCAGGTGAATTCCCTTGCCGCCCGTCACCTTCGGCCAGCTCTGCAGACCTTCCGCTTCCATGATGTCGCGGAGCGTTAGCGCGGTCTCGATCACTTTGTCCCACTCGACCCCCTCGCCCGGATCAAGGTCCAGAACAACCCGGTCGGCATGTTCGATGTCGTCAACAGTAGCGTTCCAGGGATGCAGCTCTACCGCATCCATCTCGACCAGCCCCAGCAAGCCGGCAAGGTCGTCCACCCACACGCGCACACCTTCGCCACCCTCGCGCTTTTGAACGCGCAACTGATGCACTGCTGCGGGGATCTTCGGCAGCGCGCCCTTGTGGTAGAAGGTTGCCCCGAGAGCATGGCGGACCAGCTTCAGCGGTCGGTGGCCGAGATGGACGAGTGCGTAATCGGCAACCCTCTGCCAGTAGCGCGCAAGCTCTTCCTTGGAGGGCGAGACCGCGTCGGGCAGCAATTGCAGGATGTTCTCCCTGGGAATGCCATGTTCCTGGGCTGGCCCACGTCGCTTTGATGGCGCCGGAGGCTTGGCCGGGATCGCCACGAGGTCTTCTCGCAGACCCTTGAATACTGCCTCGCGCAACACGCCGCGATCAGTGACGCCGCTGAACTGTACCTCGGCCAGCACCTCTGGTCTGACCCACGTCGCCTTCGGCTTCACGATGGGCTCTGACAGAGGCGACTTGCTGATGATCAGCGGGTCGAGCCGCTCTCGAACCAATTGAGCAACGCTCAAGGTATAGCCGCTGCGGGCCTTCCCGGCATAGAGCAGTCGGTCGCCCTCGCGGCGACCGATGTAGAGGGATGCGATGCGGCGCGGGTGAGCGCCCAGCTTCTCGACAAATGCCACGATGGGGAAAGTGTCGCTCTTGATGCACTTCACCTTGAGCCAACTCGTCTGGACCCCTGAGCGGTAGGTGGCATCGGTGCGCTTGGAGACGATGCCCTCCAACCCCATACGGCAGGCATGTTCAAACACGTCCGTGCCGCCCAACTCCAGATGTTCGGCGTAGGTCAGTGTCGGAGCTGAGTTCTTCAGCAGCTTCTCTAGGGCTGCCTTGCGCCTTACCAGCGGCTGCTGCCGCAGATCGCGCCCGTTGAGGTGCAGCAGGTCGAATGCGTAGAAGATGAGCCTCGGCGAGTCTGGGTTGCTCAACTCCCGTTCCAACGCTTGGTAGTCCGGCAGGCCAGTGTCGCCGAGAACGACAGCCTCCCCGTCGATGATCGCCGCCTTCACCGGCAAGCCCGCCGCCGCTTGAACAATTCGTCGGTATCGGTGCGACCAGTCGTAGCCACGGCGCGTGAAGGCTCTCGCTTTGCCGCCCTCAATGATCAGTTCGGTGCGGTAGCCGTCGTACTTGATCTCATGAAGCCATTCGCCGCCCTCGGGCGCATTCTCGACCAGCGTCGGCGACTGGAACTCAATGAAAGAAAGCCCGTCTGTGGCGTTACGCATGCACCCTCCGCCGGCGAGTCAAGACGCAGAGCAGCAATAGGTTCCGGGGCATTTTAGCGAAATTGTATGTTGGGGCAGTTTATGGTTCCGTTGGAATTAGCATCAATTATCAAGTCGCGCACATAGCAAGGACTGGCGCGAGCTGGAGGCGGATTTGCTATGGCTCGATCCGCCGCCAGCCAAAATGCAATGACAATAGCCAACGGCTTGGGAGGCTTGCGTGGCGCGGATCGTAGTCGCACCGCAATTGCACCGCCGTGAAGTCGTAGTCGAGGTGTCGGGGTCCGCCGAGCCTCCCTGCACCATCCTGATCTGATGTGCGTCCTGACATGGACTCTCCTTCCATGGCTGCATCGGGGCAAGCGGCAATTTCTGTCCTCACCAAAGGTCCGCTTTGTGAATAGCCGTTCATTGCGGCTGCCATGGATGAGCAACGGTTGGGTGGAAGCCTCACATTGCTGCGATCGATTTGAACCGGAACGAGCCGCCATGAGCAGAAGTTGAGAAACACCTTCCGAAGTGGACATTCGGGTGATGCGCTAGGCACGGAAGCAAGGAGGCTCGTGCATTCGGCGCGCGCCCTCTTTAAAGCCGTCACGGGGCTTGCAATTCGGTGGCGCATTGCGACACTCGCTGCATGAGCACGTCCGCACAACCTGTGCGTCTGGCCCGCCCCGAAAAGAAGCGGCGTCGCATCCCTATTGCGGTCATCATGGCGTTGAGTTTTGGCAGCCTCGTATTCCTGTCGGTCGGGGGCGTGCTCGCGTTGTCGGTCGGCGCCAATTTTCGCAACACGTTCGACTTGCTCGGCGCCCAGTCGACACTCCTGATCGATGCGATGGAGGACTCGCTGCGCGCAGAGATGGGGGACGCCGAGAACGCGGTCGACGGCATCGCGCAGCTGTATGCCCAGGGCGAGTTCCAGATCGACGACGAGGCGATGTCTGCAGCCGTTGCCGGCGCTCTGGCTACCGCCTCGGGGGTCGAGGCGATGCTGATCTGCACCCCCGACCTGGTCTGCCGCGGCGCCGCGCGCTCCGTCGAAAACAACGTTGCAACGGGCGCGATCGAGCATTTTCCGGCCAAGCCCGAGAAGTCGCCCCAAGTCCGCGCCGCCCTCGAACAACGCAGACGGGTCGGCGGCAGGCAATGGGGGGCATTCGTAGCCAACGAGTTCGGCCTGTACGCGCATGTCTCAGTGCCGCTGGCACGTGATGGCGTGACGCAGGCCTGGGTGATCGCGGCGGTCGAATTGCAGAAACTGTCCGATATCACGCGGGAGCTATCATCGCGATTTGGCACGCATGCCTTCATTCTCGATGGCGAAGACCGCGTGCTCGCCGACCAAAGGCTGGCCGATCCCGACGCTCTGAAGAACGGCGTTCTGCCGCTGACGCCGCTGGCCACGTATGGCGATCCGGTATTGGCCGCCTATAGCGCGCGGAAGGTAGAGCGGGATTTCGACACGCGCCGCGCCCGCGACATAGAAATCGCCGAGATCGACCGCAGCGTGGACAATGCGTCCGAGTGGAGCGGCGACGCCACCTACATCGCCATCACCCGCAAGATCGCAGGCTATGGCGACGAGCCCTGGACGCTCGGCGCGTATTTCGAGACCAGTCAGATCAGCAAGGAGATCGAGCGCGTGATGGGATCGGCCCTGCTCGGTCTTGGGGCGATGGCCGTGGCGGTCATCGTCGCGATCCTGCTTGGGAGGCGCCTGTCGCGACCGATCCAGGCGATCGCCGGCCAGGCCATGCGCGTTGCCGATTTCGATCTCGACGGCGTGACTCCGCTGCCGCGCAGCAGGGTTCGGGAGTTGGACAACCAGGCTTCGGCCTTCAACGCCATGCTGATCGGTCTGCGTGCATTCTCGACCTATATTCCGCGCTCGCTGGTGGCCAAGCTGGTGCGCACCGGAGAGATCGGCATCGCCGAACCGCGCGAAGCGGTCGTCACCGTCATGTTTACCGACATCGTCGGGTTCACCACGCTGTCGGAGCAGATGGACGCCGCAGCCGCGGCCAGGCTGCTGAACCACCACTTCGCGATCCTGTGCGGCGCGGTCGATGCACATGGCGGTACTGTCGACAAGTTCCTGGGCGATGGCATGCTGGCGTTCTTCGGCGCGCCGGATCGTCTGAAGGGCCATGCCGCCGCGGCCGTCCGCGCCGCCGCGGCGATCCGCGAGGAGCTGGACAAGGACAATCTGGAAGCGGCTGGCGAAGGCCGGCCTCCGCTTCATGTCCGCATCGGCATCCACACGGGCTCCGTCATCGTCGGCAATATCGGCGCATCCGATCGCGTGAACTACACAATCGTCGGCGACACCGTGAACATCAGCCAGCGGCTTCAGGAACTCGGCAAGTTGCTCGCACCAGATGCCGCGACCGCCATCGCGATTTCCGGCGAGACTGTTTCGCGGCTCGACGAAAAGTTCGAAACGATCCCGGCGGGCAAGCACAGGTTGCGCGGCCGCGGCGAAGCGACGGAAGTCTTTCAGCTTCGCAAAGTCGCGACGTCAGCACCGCCCCGTGTGGACGTTCGCCACGCCCAAGCAGGCTAGGGCCATGCCGCTTCCATGCCGCTGATCGGCGGCTTGGAGAAGCCCGCGCGAATGCTGGTTCCGGCCTGGCTCGCGAGGCTCACAATCGTCCTTCCGTCGACCATAGTGACGCCTGAGCGGTCAGGGCGTAGACGGACGAGCTACAGAAGCGCGCGGGATCGAGCAGCATTCGGCCGGCTGCGAACTGACTTCGGAGCATGACCCCGGCACGTCCCGCCCTTACGAGCTGCCGCGCGCGATCGGTTCCGCGTCGACCTCACCAAAGGCTCTGACGGTCCGCTCCTCGCGCTTGACGCCGTAAGGTGTAAACGGCGGTTCCGCATTTCAGCTTACGACTTCAATTGAAATCGGGAAATAAAATCGACACCCGCAAATACCAACGCCGCCGCGATCGTTACCGAGTCAACCTGGCCAAAGCGTCCGGGCTAAAAAGCACCCTCCCCTGCCGGCGGGGTTCAAGGCCTCGCCAGGCGCGCTCAGGAGGCTGGTGTGATCAACATCAGCGGTGGAAAATAGGTGCGATAACGGCCGACGTCGCGGGTGAGCAGTGGCAGCTCACCGACCGCCGCGTGGGCGCCGATGAAGAAATCCGGCAGCACCCCAGTGCGCGATCAGCCCGATTTGCCATACTGGGTGAACACCTTTCCGCTGAGGCCAAAGAACACTATCGACAATGACCGCTTATCGATAGTGACTTGACCAAGCGTTGACCAACCGGCGGAATCGACGCTATGGTCGCGCAAAATCGCGTTTGTCGTGCAAGGCTGCGCTCAGCGCGACGAGAGTGGCCGTCGCGACAGCGTACAACGCCACGCGAGGACGGAAAAATGACTGTCAAGGTCGGCGAGGCCAAGACCCATCTCTCCGAACTGCTGGCAAAAATCGAGGCCGGCGAGGAAGTGATTATTTCGCGCGGCAACGATCCGATCGCAAAACTCTCCCGAATCCACAAGGATAACCGGCTGGACGCCTTGATCGACGAGGTTCGCGCCGCGCGCGCCAAGGCGAAGTCCGTGACCACTGAAGAGATCCTGGCCTGGCGTCACGAAGGGCATCGCTACTGACGATCCTGGTCCTCGACGCCTCTTTTTCCGCGGCCTGGCTCTTGCCGGAGGAGCACAGTGAGGCGGCCGAACACTGGTCGCGGGACTGAGAGGTCAATCTCCAGTCCCTTCCCTGTTCTGGCATGAGGCGCGCAGCATTGTCCTGACGGCCGAACGGCGCGGGCGGATCGTTGCCGGCGAATCGATCGCCGCCATGGCACGACTTCGCCGGCTGTCGCTTGAGGATGCGGGCGCCGGGCGTGACGGGATCATCATCAAGCTTGCCACCGGGCACGGTTTCAGCGCCTATGACGCCGCCTACCTTGCTGGCAATTGAAACCGCGTTGCCGCTGGCCACCCTCGACCGCAAGCTCCCAGCTGCCGCGCGCGGCCAGGGAGTCCGAATTCTCGAACGGCGAATGTCAACTGACCGCGTCGCTCGGCCACCGGGCAATGGTGTTCGACGCGCCGAGGCGCTCGACGCATTGGATTCGGTGCTGCCCTTCGACCGCCGCGATCTTTTGGCCGAGATCCTGACCGATGGCGATGTCGAGACCCTGCGCCACCTGGCCAAGGACGGCATCGGCGCAAATTCTCTCCGGCCACTGGCCTCCGACCTCGGCTATCTCGAGGCCTGGTCGCTCGCCGCGACCGGACAGCCGCTGCCCTGGCCGGCTCCGGCAGCCTTGTTGATCAAGTTGGTCGCCCACCACCTTTGGGACTGTTCCCGGCGCTCAACCGATCCGGGCATGGCATGTCCGTTGCCGTCATGGCTGCGCCGAGGGCGGAGGGACTGTTGCGGGTAAAAGCGGTCCGCATGCCCCGTGCACCGTGCGCTGGCGGCTGTCGAGCTGGTCGACGCTGACTCAATGGCGCGGTTTGCGCGGAAATTTTGCAGCTCCGGGCCTGCGCAGCGCTATTGAACTGGCGGTGCGCGCCAGCGCCCGTCCGCGCGCCCGCAAGAGCAGGAAGGCTGTGACCGCCGATATTCTGGCCGCCCTCCTGAAAACATGCGCCGGCGACCGTCTCGTCGACGTCAGGGATCGCGCGATTCTCATCACCGCCTTCGCCTCCGGCGGCCGGCGTCGCAGCGAAATTTCTTCGCGTCGAACAGCTGGTCGACGAAGACCCGGTTCCGGCCGATCCCAACGCTCCCGACGGCGATAAATTGCCATGCCTGTCGATACGGCTCGGCCGCACAGAGACGACGCAAGCCGACAGCGACGCTTTCGTGCTGCTCGTCGGCCGGCCTGTGCTGGTTTTGAAGGACTGGCTAGCGCGCGCCGGGATCAGGGACGGCGCCGTGTTTGGCGGCATCGACACTGTGGCAATCTCCAAGCGCGCGTCCTGACGCGCAGGCCGTCAATCTGATCCTGAAGCGGCGCACCACCGAGGCCGGGCCCGATCCGCAAGCCTTCTCCGCCCACAGCCTGCGCTCCGGCTATCTCACCGAAACCGCACGCCGCAGCAGGCCTCGAACTACTACAATGACTCGGAACGCACGCTCGGGCGGGCGGCGCGGATAATCGCCTGAGTCGCAATTCGATCCGACCCTTGCGGCGTTAGCTCCAGGACAAGTGGTTTCGAGGCAGCCGGCCTCCCGGATCGATCACCTTGACCTGGTGCGGGAGCACCTCGCCCCAACTCCATAGCACGAGGTTCTGATCGGATGTGCCGGCACCTGGCGCGAAGCTGGGCACGAGAATGCCGAACTTGCCTTCAGCAACGAAGCGGTCATGGATGCTCCATGACGACGGCCGTTTGCCATCTGCGAGAAAATCCATCCAGGCACAAGCCATATCTTCGAACCAGATCCCGGCGTCGGCCTGGCCTTGCGCCGTCCTCAGATCGACAATGTCATCGCAATCGATCTCGTATGAGCAAAGCACGCAGGGATGAATGCGATTTGCAAAACCCTGATTGGCCTCCTTCACGGCCGTCATGATGTCGAGCGCCAGATAAAGCGTACGCACACCTTTCGGGTTGAACCTGGCACCCCGAATAGCCGCTCCGTCGCCTGAGATGGGCTGGAAGGACCACCGCGGATCATGGGCGCGGTGGCAAATTCCGACAAACCTCAAGCAAAGCCACCAACGGCGACATGATCCAGGTAGTCGCGAACCGCGCTGGCCTTGCCTTCCTTAACCAGAGCTTCCGCCGTCCGCCCGCCGAATGCCGGTATCGGCTGGGCCCGGTACCAGGCCATCGCCTGCTCCTTGCCTCCAGCCCAGTCGATCACCCTGCTGATGATCTCAAGCATTTCACGAAGGCGACCTTGCGTCTTTGCAGCACGGCTACGCTCAGCCCTATAGAGGGTTTCCCGCGCAAGACCCGCCGTCTCGGCAAGCTGACCCTTGGACATACCGAATCCATCCGCAACCTGGGCGACAGCGATCTTCCCAGCCCGATCCATATACGACAGCACCAACGGTTCGTTCTGAACTGGAACTTTCAACGCTTGGATCATCCCTGTCCCCCTTGCCATATCCAGAAACACATTTCTTGTGCATAAGATATGGCATTAGCGACGGATTACAAGCTTCGGTTGGCTGATGAGGAGTCGTTGAGGCCTCACCAGACGCATTCACACGTTCGTGTTCTGGCACATGCCTTGTGTGTACAAAACCCAAAAACGGCCCCGAAACCGGCCAAATGCACGCACAACGTCCAGTTCTCCCGATCGGCCGCCCATTGGCGATGCCCGCGTCTCGACCGAGGATCGGGCGACCGACGCCCAGGTCGACGAGGTCAAGGCGGCTGGCTGCTGCCTCGTCCACCAGGAGCACGGCTCCGGCGCCTCGCCCTCCCGGTCGGTGCTGGCGAAGCTGATGCGCGAGATAGCCGCATGGGGGACACACCGCTATGGCGATATAGCGCTCAGAATCTCCAGGGTCGTCGCCGGCGATATCCTGCCGAGACGGTCACCCACGCTTGCCGTGGGCACCCGTAATGGAAACGATGGCGGGCGCTACCGTGACGAACAGGATATAATGCTCACCGGCAGCAAGCTGGTTGAGGAAAGCCCCACCGTCATGAAGCCAATGAACGAAGAGCACCTCGCGGTCCTACGCAGGCACATGGTCGAGATGATTGCAATCCATACCGACCTTGCAAGCGAAGAACTCGGCAAGGCGGCGCTCGATGAGCGGGTGATGACAGCGATGCGGCGAGTGCCGCGGCATCTCTTCGTGCCAGCCTCGGTTGCACCTTATGCCTACCAGGACATGCCGCTGCCGATCGGCTTCGATAAAACCGTCTCGCAGCCGTTCATCGTCGCTCTCATGACCGATCTCCTTGCTCCCCAACCGCACGAGGCGGTGCTCGAGATCGGCACTGGCCTGGGCTATCAAACCGCAATCCTCGCGGAACTCGCCGGGCAGGTTTGGAGCGTGGAAATCATCGAGGAATTCGCAAGCCATGCCGAGGCTCTGCTGCAGGGCCTCGGCTTATCCAACGTCGGCATTCGTGTCGGAGACGGGTCTCGCGGCTGGCCCGAGCACGCCCCATTCGACAAGATCCTGGTCACCGTCGCAGCTGGGCGCGCGCCGCCGGCCTTGCTTGAGCAGCTCAAGCCGGGGGGACGGCTGGTTCTGCCTGTGGGACCTGAAGATGTGCAGTTGCTGACGGTGATCGACAAGGATTCGGCAGGGCAACTGAAGACTCGGAAACTGATCCCGGTTCGGTTCAGCCGGCTCGAAACGGTCTAATGAGGTGCGACAACTGGCGCGACCGCGCTTTCCGACCGTCGATCAGATGCCGGCCTTCCGCGTTTCTTCGCCCTTGGTGAATGCGAGAAACAACACGTCCCAGATTTTCCGAACAGGACGCCGGATAGGGTTATTCCGATGATTGCTTGCTTCAATGTCCTTTCCACCATTGCCTCCTCATTGATCAAAACAAGTCCCGACGCGGATTGGCTTCTTCCCACAATCGTCTGGCCGCGTTTACCAGTTGCGTGTCGAGTGAACCGGACCCGGGAAGCTTCGATTTCAGTTCCTGCGCGGCTGCTTCAACGCCGCTGTTTTTGACTTCGGTCCGAACTTTGCCAGCGTCCTTTGCGCGTCCGGCGGTTCCTTGCGCAGGTCGAGCGCAGCCGCAAATGCAAACGCACGGTAAGGGCCTGATCGCCTGATCGGCCTTGTCGCCCTTTGCATTTCGAGGGCCGCGCGATCGTAAGCTGCGAACTGATCGCCCCGCGCGATCCGAACAATCTTTGCGCTTCGGCTAAGTTCCGTTCCACACCGACACCGTCCCGATACATGCGTGCGAGGCTGCCCGGAGCGCAGGGCTGGCCAAGATCGATTGCCTTCTGAAAAGGCGCCAGCGCCTCTTTCGGATAGATCCTTCTCCACGCCCTGCCAGACAAGTAATTGCGGCCGAGCAGGTCCATCGAATACATGTCGCCGCTGGACGCCGGGCCTCCAGGAAGGCAACGGCGCGGGCCGGATCGGCGGTCACGTCGCCGTAGCCATTGAATAATGCGCGACCCCACGACGTCATGCCATAGGGGATCCCCCTTGTCGGATGCCGCCGTTTAAAGCGCGTTGGCCTGTGCGCGGTCGACGGCCATTCCGGTTCCCGGTAGCATACATGTAGCCTAGCTCGAACACGGCACGGACGTGTCCCGTCTTGGCGGCTTCTTCGATGGCTGTGCTGCCCTCCTCGACCTTGCCTGCCGCAAGGAGCCCGCGCCCCAGTTCATAGCGAAAGCGCGGGACATCGGATAGCCTTGACCTCGGCTTCGCAAATCTCCACCGCGCTGCCGCCAATTCATTTGTGAGCAGGCCGGGGACGATCCCCTTGCAGGTCGAGAGGCTCGCCGGCAGCCGTATCCCACCGATCCACTGTTGGCGATCGAGGATGATCTTCGATTTCGAACGCAACTGTTCCAGCACATCGTTGAGCTTGATGGCCTGGACTTCGATGTCTGCCGCCTGCTTCAAGGAGGCATCGACCGGGATCAGGAAGTTTTCGCCGCCGATCTGAAAGCCGTGACCGGAATAGTAGACGACCGCCAGGTCGGCGCCGTCAGCGGCGGCCAGATAGTTGCGAAACTGCTCCTCGAACTGCAGCTTGGTCAGATCGCTTGCGACGAAGACCTCAAAACCGGCCAGTCGAAACGTTTTGGATACGTCTTCGGCATCCCTGGCCGGGTTCTTGAGAGCGGGGAATTGTCGGTAGTCCGATTGCCGATGACAAAAGCGACCCTTCGGTCGGCGCAAGCGTCAAAGGTCGTGAAGCTCGTGAGGATGAAGGCTGCGATGAATCCGCAAAGTCGGAGCATGGCAAATCCCTAACCGCTGTTACCTGGCAGCCGCATGTGGTAGCAAGGTCCATTAGAGAGCATGCAATCTGCCGAGACAGAAAGAGAGAAAAGCCGTCGCGACAGCGGGCATATTCCCCATTTATCAAGAGCTAAAGTAGATCAGAGGCTGATTGTCCGCAATGATTGTCAAACGGTTGCCTGCTATTTGGATTCGTGCTCACTCCGGCATCCTTGCCTTGGCGGTGCGCGAGGCAATCTTCCGGTTGGCGCTGGGATGGCTTTGCTTTTGGTGGCACGCTTATCCGCAGCGTGGCCTGAGTTAACTGCGACATACGGCGCCAGCATAGTCTGCTGAGGAAGCGCAGTCTTCGGCGGCCTCGCCTGCGGGCGAATGCCTGTCCGCGGGATTTCCTCACGACCGAGGCGCAAAATGATTCCGCGACATCCGTCATTATGCACGACGACACGCGCGTCGAGGAGGCCCGCCATACGGCCCTCGATACCACACTTCTGCAGGCCTTGGCGTGGATCGTCTCGCTCAAGCGGGGAGACTTAACCACCTGATGCTTGCAACACCTTGATCTAAACGCAGTTTACCTCATTCAAACAGACGAGGACATTAGGCCACCCCTCCCCTAGGGTAAGAGGTCGTTCGGTCGACTTTATCCGGAGAAACTATTGTAAGTCGTGTGGAAATAAAATCAAACTCGCGATTCTTCATGCAAACACTATTGGAGTTCATGTGCTCGCATCCCATAGGGGGAACGTTGTCGAAGGACGAGTGGGGGAACAACGATTTTCTCGGTGTTACCGCAAAAACCTATAAACCCCATTCGGTGATATGCCGCCAGGAAGACGACAACGGTGAGATATTCATTGTAAAATCGGGTTGGGCCATACTTTATCACGCACTGCCAGACGGAGAGCGGCAGATCATAGACACTCCCCTCAAGGGGGACGTTGTCGGTTTCCGTGGTTTGGACGGACCCCATCTTGCGTCGCTGGCGTCCATAACCGAAGTAGCTGTTTATGAAATTTCCAGTAAGGAACTGGTCGAGGCCATCCTGTCGGACGGCCGAATCGGGAAGAAGATCGCCTGCTCGCTGGCGCGCCTGAACGCCATCCTTGCCGAACACCTGATAAATACCGGGCGGCGGAACGCGATAAGGCGTACCGCCCATTTCCTGCTCGAGTTGGAAGAGAGGCTCTCCATGGTTGAGCTGTCGGTCCATGGAAGATATGAGTGTCCTCTTGCCCAGCATGAACTGGCCGACATCCTCGGAATGACCACGGTTCACGTCAACCGAACGTTAAGGGAGCTCCGCAAGGCCGATCTCGTCTCTTTCAAGTCAGGCCATGTAGAGGTGATCAACCGCAAGAAGCTGGTCGAAACAGCCGGATTCGACAGCGAGTATCTCAGGTAGCGGCTATCTCTCTTTGAACGCCAGCGCATGGACGCCAAAATGAAAACGGTCGTTCCGTCGCCGGAACAGTTCGAGAAGACATTTACGGAGAGCTGGTCGTGCGCGGGACGCCTGACGTCTCGACGACAGCGGTATCCGGCTCGAGGCGGTCGACGGTTGGGCCGAGCGGAACGCAACCCGTTCGTGCTGACCAAGTGTGACAAGGGAGATCATCATGGCCGCGGCAACTCGGCCTATCGCGCGAGTGCGGCGTGCTGCCGAATTATGCGCAGAGGGCCGCTTACCAAGGCGTGCTCGAATTAAAGTGGGGGCCAATGCTGCCAGCACTGTCCCCCGACACAATGTCAACGGCACTTTCGGCGGTTCTGGTCTGCCGATGAAATGTCGGAGGCACCCGCTGATCCACATTCGGCTGCCTGCTGGGCTGAAGATGGCTGGGTCCAATGCATGCGCCTTTCGCACAGGATCCAGCCCTTTGGGTCCAGCTTGGCATCGGTTCCCTGAAAATTACCAAAAAAACAATCTATGTTAGAGACTGCTTATAAATAACCCCTACACTTACCCACGCTGGGTATCGCTGGGGGTTGGGGAACTGAAAACGACGCAAATGGGCTAATCGAGTCTCGACCCTTCAAAACGCGCAGTACCAAACTTTCATTACGAGAGAATGCGGAAATCATGTCGGCCAGCGCAAGACGGCTTGTGTGGGAAAGAGGGAGTATTGACATGGGTAACACGGCAGGACTGCACAATTATGATTCGGCCAATCAGTCAGAAGTTCCGTCCGGCGGACCGGGAATCGTCCAAGGGCAGACAGGCAGGGAATGCCTCCTCATCTTGGACGGAAGGGCTCTGGACCGCGAGTGTCTCGCATCGGCTCTCGTGGACCACGAACTCGGCATGGATGTCGCCGCCTTGGGGTCCATCGAGGAATGGCGCGTCAGAAAGAGATCGGCCCCTCCCCTTGCAGCCATACTCTTCAACCTTGGCAGTCGGAAGGTCACCGATCGTGGCATCACTGACGAGATCAGGCATATTTCGTGCGAGTTCAAATCAGTCCCTGTGGTCGTCCTGGCCGACACCGAAGACCTTGCCCAGATACTGACCGCTCTCGAATGCGGTGCACGCGGTTACATTCCGACCTCTGTTGGAATCAATGTCTGCGTCGAGGCTATCAACCTTGCGGCAGCGGGAGGCATCTTCGTGCCGGCGAGCAGTGTCCTTGCTATGCGGCACCTGATAGATTCGGGCGGCCGCGACACGCAGCCTTTGGCAGGCATGTTCACGCTTAGGCAGGCCGAGGTTGCGCAAGCGCTCCGGCGCGGCAAGGCGAACAAGATGATCGCCCACGAACTGAATTTACGCGAAAGCACGGTGAAGGTCCACATCCGCAATATCATGAAGAAACTAAAGGCGACCAACCGCACGGAAGTCGCCTGCAAGGTCAACGATCTTCTCGCAGAAGGAAACTCTGGCTGAGGAGTGAGCCCAAGCGTAACACTTCCCAACTTGCGTGAGTCCCGCGGCCGCATTCTACTGCTGAAGGTCGAAGGGCGGAATCGGCAGCTGAACTGCTGTCTAGCCAGACCTCGATCGTATCGAAAATCTTGTGCTGGCCGCTCAGCAGCCCGAATCCCGTTTCGAGGAACCATTGCCTTGGTGGAGTAGGCTTCCTCGTCGATCTGGGTAAGGACCGCCACCGGTTGGTCGCATTTCCAAACCAGGAGGCCGCATTCTCCGCCTTCAACCGTTCCTATCCGGGTTTCGCTGAGCGACAAACCAAAAACAGTTTTTGTTTGGCCCATTTAATGAAAAATCCCCTCGAATTTCAAAATGGCAGTAAAGATCCGTCATTCTTGTGATTTTTGTCAATTACGCACACAGTTTCACGAAGATCTGTCGCAGGTCACATAGGAGGACGACTGTCGAAAACGAGGTATGCATTTTTTGCTTCCAGTAGATCATGCCGATGGTGAGATTCCTGAGGTACCACCGTATCGTCCCCCGGCGCGCCGTTGCCAGACGGTGGAGTAAGCATACCATGATTCATCGCCCAAACTGCAGCCTGTGTTCGGTTGCGGACTCGAACCTTTCTAAGTATGGCTTTGACGTGTACCTTCACCGTAGCTTCGGCAATGTTGATTTCGCGCGCGATGGCTTTGTTTGACTCCCCTTGGATCAAACGGCGCAGAATACAGTTCTCGCGATTCGACAAAATTACGAGTTCTTGATCCATACTCTCCACTTTACTTTCCACCTTTGGTAACTCATCAGCTATCGATTCATCTTTCGAACCTTGCCTTATATCTTGAATAACCATCGAAGCTTCCGCAGGTAGTACCGTTTGCCCAAGCATAACCAATTCGAGGACTTTGATGAAGGTGTCGTAAGCAGCGATCTTTGTCAGATACCCGTCAGCCCCCGCATGAAAGGCTGAGACTATATCGGTCGTGCGACAGTGATCAGCTAGCGCAACGACATGGCTGGCTGGGTAAATCGCCTTAAACTCAGCAATCTGCGCGAATTCAGCTTCCGCATCAGCACCGCCGATGTCTATGATTAGCAAGATCGACCGGTGATGCGGTAGCGGCTTTTGCAGAAGATCGTTAACAGAAGCCGTAGAGAAAAGAACACGAAAATCTTCTTCATTCAGGATTCGACTAACACCTTCTCGAAGTAACTCGCTTGGCCCGACAAGCACGGTTATGAAAGATTGCCTTGTCATCATCGCTTCTCACCCGACGCGATTGGGATACACGCGTCGATTAGGTGCTCCACGCGCCAACCGCACAGTTTTCTTTTTTAACCTTACGCCAGGAAAACCGTACACCAAAATACCCTCTTTAGGCGTAGGGCAGCATCATCGAGGCGTATCCCGAATCTTCAACCTGGGGCTTTTGGTCAAGAACCCGAGCTCGTGGTTTCATCGACTCAGCCTATCGTGGCAAAGGATTGCGCGGCCGCGAGGATTACAGGGCTTGGTTTCCCGCGGGCCGATGAAAGGAACACATGAGACGGCCCGTTCCGCTATGGTTACCTCGATACGATTGCCAAGATTGAGAGCTTGGTCGATTCGCGTCTTAATTCATCTGACGCGTCAAGCCGTGCATCAGGTCGTCCAGATAGCAGAATGACGGCGCAGAACCACGGCGAACAACGGCGCCGGGGATCCTGGAATGGACCAGTTGTACCTAAAGTCGTGCATTCCGGTTGCCGGGATCGCCGAGGCAGGAACCATCGAAGCGGCAAGCGACGGTCTCCGATTCTCGGTCGTGACGACTACACCGGGGCTGGTCTTGGAGCGGGTGGCCAAACATGGTTACGAGGCTCTCTTACCGGCGAGCGACTTACACAAGGCGACGTTGTCGGACTAATGGATTCCGTCCGCCTTGAAGCGGTTCGCGTGTGAGGCTGCGATCTCGGAGGATGCGGCAGAGGCAATCGTCATCGGTGGCGACCGCTTGCCGTGCAGGCAGGCGCATTGCGCTCGCGCTTTTCAATTCCGATCATCGAGCCTGTACCAATTGCTGTCAGATTGGCGGCAGCACGCCGCCCGGGCGCATATCAAAACTGTCGCCCAGACGGCACGGTCTCGCACATTTTGCTGCCGCCAAAAACCATATTGCGATAGCGGCTCACCGGGCCCTCAGGTCCTCCGGAGTTGGAAAAGGAGCTTGTTCCTCGCGGCGCAGCAATGATTGAGGATCTCGTCGTAGTCCTTGAATATACGGTTGGAGAGCCCCTTGTCATGAATTTGCCGCAGGTTTTCGACTGGGTTCAGTTCCAGTGAGCGCGCGGCACGAACATCAGAGTGATGTTGTCCGGCCGCGTCACTTGCGATCCGGCCTGATCAGGATCAGCACCGCATGCGCGCCGTCGTCGGCGCTCCGACTGATCTCGGCGAGGTGCTCCCGCATCGCCTCGGTATCGCAATAGGGCACGCCCTTCCGGAGGCAGACGGGCCGCCGGTCGAACCAGTGGGGGAATTTCACACAGTAGCTTTGCCAATTGCTGCGAGTCCAGCAAGGCTCGGTAGGTGTCTCCAGTTCGGCGATGTCGCGAAGGCGCTCACCGAATTGCGCCGCAAGCTGCCCCCGCCGCGTGACGAGTGCGGGAAGCCGTTGCAGTTGCTCACGCCGATGGCAGCGTGCAGGTCGGTCGGTAGTTGTAGCCGATTCAGGATAGCCCTCGTAGATCACCTGTTTCGAGCTGTGCCGGACCGTCTCGGTAACGCTCATGCGTGCATGACCTTGTCTCCTGTCCTCGGGGGTAAGTTCACGCGTAATCCGAGATACTAGACGACGTTTGCAATTCGACGTAGGCGCAAGCTTGAACGCAACGCCAATCGCCCGGGAGAGTCTCAGTATAGCCTTATCCACGCCGTATTATGGTCATGAACGTTAGCATTATATCCCCACATGAAATTTCTGGTTGTATTGTCAGAATTTCGTTAAGACGATGGATTGTCGTTTTATTGTCCGTGAGTGTCTTTAGAGATACTTATGGAGATTACTATTTAACTGGAGAAACACATGAGATCGATGAGTCGCGACAAGGAAATACTGTGGACACACTCGGAAGGGTTGAACAACTTACGCGCGACGACGGAGGCAGCCGAGTGACGATCGAAGCTCCCATTTCCACCGCTTCCGCGTCGACGGCAACGACGCAGCCGGCGCAGGGTCTTACCTACACCACCACACCGATCCAATCGCAGTATGATGGCCAGGTGATTGAAAATCTTGACATCTACGTCACCAACGGGGACGCGGTCACGATTACGCACGACAATGTCATTCTGCGCAATTGTCTTATTCATCACGTCGAAGGTGACGGGGTGGTGGTATCGGGCGCAAACGGCGTCACGATCGAGAACACCGAAGTCATCAACGCCGACCCGCCGGCGGGAATCGACCCCGAGACGAGCCCGAACATCAACAACATCAACGCAGAAAACGCCTCGAACTTGACCGTTCATAACACCACAGTGCGGGAAGGCTCGACTGGCATCTATCTCGTGAACTCGCCCGGCGCGAGTCTTTCACACGTCGATGGCTACGACTTCCATGGCCCAATGCCGCGCGGTCAGTTCGTCCAGTTCAACAACTCGGGCAATAGTTCGCTAACCGACTTCTATGCCGTAAACGACGCCGGCAGTTCGCATCCGGAGGACATCGTCTCGGTATATGGCAGCCCGAATACGACGATCTCAAATGGGGTGATCGACGGTAACAACTCTCAGACCGGCGTGGCCGTTATGTTCGAGAACGGATCGACCGGCGGCAGGGTGGATCACGTTGACGCCGTCCATCAGGGCAATGGCGCGTTCTCTTCCTACGCGAGCGATGTGACCTTCGATCACACGAGGTCGTTCGACGGTATCGATGAGGATCAAGGCCGCGGGCTTCCCTCGTCGAATGGACTGATCTGGAATGTAAGCTCCGGTGGGGTCAGCATCCTGAACTCGAGCTACACCAACCCTGGCAATCCCAACAACATCATTTGGGACGCGTCAAAGGCGGTCGTGGCCGACGTGCACGAGGATCCCACGGCGACCCCAGTGGCACACGTCGATAACCAGTTCACCTGGGACTACGCAGCGGATAGCTCGACCGACACTGTCACGGACGCGAGCGTCACTCCCCCAACCACTAGCACGACCGAGACCGGGTCTGGGACTGGGACTGGGACTGTCGCTCCTTCCGGCAGCACCAGCGATGGCACCTTGTACGGCACCAGCGGCGCCGATATACTCCACGGAACCAGCGGCCACACCATGATCGGCTATGGCGGCAACGATACCTACTATGTCGATAATGCCAACGAGAAGGTGGTTGAGGCGGTGGGCGGCGGCAACGACAGTGTGCTCGCCTCGGTGAGCTATGCGCTTTCGGCCGGCTCGGAGATCGAGCTTCTCGCCACCAACACCGCGTCAGACGCGAAGGCAATGAGCCTCACCGGCAACGAGTTCGCCCAGACCATCCAGGGCAATGCCGGCAACAATGTCATCAACGGCGGCCTCGGCGCCGACGTCTTGACCGGCTACGGGGGCCACGATGCCTTCTCGTTCAATACGGCTCTTGGAGCCGGCAATGTCGACAAGATCACCGACTTCAAGCGCTCCCAGGATACGTTCCATCTCAGCGATACCGTTTTTGCCGGGCTTCAGTCGGGAGGGCTTCCGTTCAAAGCTTTCTTTGTTGGTGCAGCCGCGCATGACAGCTCCGATCATATCATCTACAACAGTGAAACCGGGGCTCTCTCTTTCGACAATGACGGGGCCGGCGGCGCATCTCAAACACAGTTCGCCACCCTTTCCCCACATCTGTCGCTCACCGCAGCCTCGTTTTATGTGACCTGAAGGACTACGCGGGGAACTAACATCCCGCGAGGGGCTGCCCTGGCAAATAAGGACTGGATCACAGTCTCTCAAAGCCATGATCCCGAACCGAAGGTCAGCGTACCAAAAGGGGAGCCCGGTTTCGGAGAAGATCACGCTCAATGGAGTTCCATCCCGATGTCATCGGGATGGAACGGACTCGACTTGTGAGCTTTCCGTAGTTGTCGATGCGGACCCAACCGAGGCGACTGGAGTTACCAAGCTTCAGCACTCACCGGAGGGTACTAAATGAACATCCACAAGAATGCCCGTCTGACGCCGTGGCGTCGAGAGGAACTGGCTCTTTCGGTCATCGAGCGACGTCTTTCCTAAGCCTTGCGGCGCAGGCCTATGCTGTGTCGAAGCGAGCTGGCCTGTGATGCTGGTCGATGGCGTCGATGTGCCGGTGGTCGACCCAACCTGGCTTCGACGTGAGATCGGCGTCTTCTTGCAAGAGAACGTGCTCTTCAACCGGTCCATTCGCGAGAACATCGCGCTCGCCGATCCGGCTATGCCATGAAGCGGGCATCGCTCGCCGGCGTTCACGATTTCATCCTGGAGCTGCCCGAGGGCTATGACGTGTCGACTGCGTCATTGCCGGCGCCTGGGTCGCCGGCGTCGCGATGCGCGACATGGCTTCTCGTCGAACGGATACTCTGATCCTTGAGGCAGCGATCGCCTGGGCACTGAGACAAGTTCGTGCAATTCCGAGGTTATTCAGGCGGGCATTACGATCCGGTCGGATCGCTAAAGGCCCAGATCTGCGTAGCGGGTCGGGAACAGCTCTATCGTCACTGCGAGGAGCCGCCGATTCCGCATATGCGCTGCGGCAAGCTTTATAGATAGTCGCAGGAGACCGGTGCTTGCTTCTCTCCAGTCAAACGCGTCCGCTTGCGGTGCGGGAGCACCCGGCCGGCTGTCTCGTCTCCTGACCAGCAGGAAGGCAGATGCGCGCGCATCCAGAGCCCATAGCCCCGCCTTTTTCCACGCCAGCCTACCCGATCGTACTTCGGCTCTCGTCGACATCTTGCGCCATCGCGAGCCGTTCGTAGCACGCCGTCAGGCCGCTTTGGGAACGGCCGCACGGTAGCGGCCGGCGGCTCGGGATGGAGCCCGCTATCCGGTCATGGTGCACCGGTATCCGCTGTCCGCGCGCAGCGCCCATGCGCGCCTGGAGCGCATATTCCAGGAGAACCGCCCATTGCCGGACTCGTGCGTCTGCCTGACGTCAGGGGTACGGTTTCCGTCGAGAACCTTTTCGTCCTCGCCCCGGCACGAACACGCCGGTCGTCATGCGCGACGTTCACGCTGAAGACTTCGCTTGTGGGTGCATGGCCGCCGGCGCAAGGGTGCGTGCGACTCGATGGCGACGATCTGCGCTATTATGGTCCGGACCAACTCGGCACCGCGCTCCAGGATATCGAGCTGTTCTCCGGTTGCGTGCGCGACAACATTGCGCGCTTCCGAGCGGACGCGGCCCGATGCGCAGGTGACCGAGGCGGCAACACACGCCTCTGTGCACGAAATGATCCAGCGCCTCCCCAACGGGTATATGACCAAGGTCGGGAGGATGGAGTCGGACCGTCGGGTGGACAGCGGCAGCGGTCCGTCTCGCGCGCGCCCTGTTTGGCAAGCCGAGCTTCGTCGTGCTCGATGAGCCTGATTCCAATTTGGACAGCGATGGCAATCGAGCACCGATCCGGGCCGTCGAAGGGTTGCGGAGAGACGGAAAGACTGTTGTGATCTGACCTACAGGCCGAACCCCCTGTCGGCGGTAGATCGAATGATCATCCAGCAGGAAGGACGAATAGCGCAGATGGGCAGCAGATGGGCAGTCGTGACCAGTTGCTGCCGTCACTCATGGGCCCGAACGTAGCGCCGGCACTGCGACGGCCCGTGGGTTGGGGGGCGCCCAGGACCGCCGGCGTCATATCCAGCGCACTCTCTCCTCCGGCGGACACGCGTCGATGCGTAACGCGTGACTAATGATGATGATGCCTGACACCTCGAAAAAGGTCTGCAGTCATAGCACGCGTTCGCCGGCTCCGGCGCGGATGGCCCGCTCGACCCCTGTCTCCGCCTCTACAAGCGCAGTGGGGCCGACACTTTCCGCGCTCTTGCGTGCAGGACAGGTGACTCGAACTAGCTTTCTGCAGATTTTCGCGCCGCGTCTATTCGGGCTACGCGTCATCTATGGTCGGCCAGGAGGACCCCCAGGAGGACCCCCATGTCCGGGAGGTGCGCCATGCGATGCGGCAATAGCTTGCGAGTTTAAGCTCGTCCCAAGCAACAGAGCAATGGATGGAGGTGTTACAATAGCAAAACGCCCGGCATTCTTTAGAAATTCACGACGCGCCTGTTCTTCTGGGATACGTTTGCCTGTCTTTACTTTGGAATATTTCCTGCTCTTCATCGAAATGTACTCCAATCTTGTGAATAACAGTCCTGAACTAACATGACATCTAACGCCATAATGTGACATATGGGTGTTATGAAGACAAGTCGCCATCAAGACACACTTCAGGAAATTAAGTATTACTACACTTTTGACCCGAGATCGCCGTCAAGGAGGATGCTCGTGGCGCGGCGTCCAAAGTCGAGCGGACTCCGTCGGCCCGAGCCATCGCCATGTAGGAGTCGCCACATACCCCACAGCGAATTGCCGACCAGGCGCAATGGAACGCCGAGGACGGGATGGTACAAGGGGAAGACGCGCCGCCAGTGTTGAAAGCGAACCAAGGGACGCCGCACATATTGCGCCGGTGCTCTGACGCCAAAGAAGTGACTCAAGGCCAAGAGTTGGGTATCGAACGCATTCCGCGCGTTCTGATCGGGCAAGGATGTTCGGAGCATCGCCCAATCCAGCTTATGCTGTTCCGCCAGCCGTGCCAGATCATAAAGGTGGCGAAAGTCGGTCCTTCCGCGCCAGTAGTCCGCCTCCTTGATGAGATCATGCATGATCCAGTGGAGGGCCCTCGACTGTGGGGCGGGGATTTTCGCCCTAAGGCCGTGACGCCGGGCAAGCCTCGGGGGCTCGCGGTCAATCTCCCGGTACGGCCGGAGCTCCAGGAGACCGACATCTTGCGGGCGCGCCATGCCACCAGCGACCGTCACTTCGGCGTAGCCAAGCTTGGCAAGACAAGCCCGGGCAGCCCCTTCTTTGGTCGTTTCCACAGCCAAGTCGAGATCGCTCATGATTCTGTCGGGAACCCTGCCGCTCGACGAAAGGAACAAGGGAACGGCCCCTTTGAGCAGGACCGGAACGACGCTCCCCTGATTGAGGGCAGCAACGGCTTCATTCAGCTGCCTGCGCAAGCGCAAATTGCGTTCCCGGTTGCAGCCGTAAATGAACTGAAGATACTGGCCCACCTCTTCGGGGAGCCGGTCAAGCTGGCCCGTGTGCGCAAGAGTGGCGAACAAGACGGGCGTAAGCAGAGTGTGGTTGGCGAGTGCAATCACCGCCAGCCAGTCGGCCGTTACCACCAGGCGCCCGTTAAGTCCCGCGATCAGGGCCTCGAACGCATCCCTGGTGGGCTTCATCGGCACGCCGCCTTCAGCAGTTCCAACCCGTCACCCAATTTGGCATAGGTCAGGCAAAAGCCCTCTGCCGATCGGA
The DNA here is from genome assembly GCF_040322215.1 of Mesorhizobium sp. M0184. NCBI lineage: Bacteria > Pseudomonadati > Pseudomonadota > Alphaproteobacteria > Hyphomicrobiales > Phyllobacteriaceae > Mesorhizobium > Mesorhizobium sp. M0184. The sequence goes on along the minus strand of NZ_JAMYSZ010000019.1, from coordinate 97,203 downwards.
TGACTTGGCAAAGAACGTCGAACGCAGTGCTACTTAGCTCTTTATTCCGCGCAAAGGCGCCGTTCAGCAAGCCACCCAAGATCTCGCTCGGGTCAATCACGCGCAGGGAAGGTTTGGCATCCTGCGTCCGACAGAGCAAGACCACCCAGCCCACGGGCCGGGGAACGGGAGGGACATGATCCCTAGGCACAAGAAAACGCACACGCCTGCGATCGGGACGCCGGTAAACCCGAGACCTGCCGAGTTCGGGGAAATATTGTCCGAGAATGGACCATGATCCCGATTTGACTGAAGGCGCAAAAGCAAGGCCGATACCCTGTCCGGCCGAGTCGAGAAGTGTCACATCGTCTGCCGCGAAGCCAAACCCCGCGTGAACCAGCGCCAATGTCAGGGTCGTCTTGCCCGAGCCAGGGTTACCACAAAGGAGGAGCGTGCGGCCGTTCTTGAACAGCGCCGCCGCATGCAGGGCGAGTTCATATTCACTGTGCCCAAGCACTTCGGCCAGCAGTTGCCCTTTGACCATAATGGGTATCCCGTCTCGACCACAGGAATCAGTCCAGTGGCCATCCCGGAACAGGTGGATCCGCTGCCCACGCTCAACCAGATGGAATAGGACGTCGACGGCCCTGTTTCGAACTTCGAGATGCTGAAATACGGTCGCGGCCGGAAAGGCGACGGCAGCCGGATACAGTATGCGCACACACACGCCTGGAACAGCAACGACCTGGCAGATATGTTGATGAGCTGCGGTTGGGCACGGCGGTGGAGCAGGCTGGATTAGGCCGAGCCGTTCCCAGTCTTGAAGGGCAGCCTCGACATAGCCATAGGCCTCTTGCCTATCAACGCCACGGGCTGCCATCTCGCCCAAGATAGCCTGGACCGGCACGCCTTCTTCAAGCGAGCGCCAGATATCCGCCGCAGTGTCATTGAGCGCAAAGACTACCCCCTGCGTTGAACTGAGCAGGATGTTTTGCCCTTTGATGCATGCAAGCCGACCTTGGGGAACTAACCTCGCCGTAGCATACTCTACAAGGGGAGGCCCCGCAGTTCGGTCAGTGGTTCGGGTTTGTTGCGGGCTCACAGAAGCCGTCATCCTCGTTTGTCTGGGCGTGGAGATCGTTCGATTCGAGTGGAACTCACGACCAGAGAGACACGATCTTCGTCAATCGTTCGAGTCATAGCATTCCCCTCCGCTCCCAAAGCGGTAACTTGCCAACGCCGTTGCCGTGCCGGCACTTTTGCTTGAAGTCGCAGGTTATGCATTGAGCGGTCGCTGTTTTTCGCACTGATCATCGCTTGCATTCAGTTGTTCTGTAACAGCGCCTTTTGTAGTAGAGCCGCACCTCTCATGGTGTCGAGCCTCACCCAAAGTCGTATTCAATTGATAACGTCAAAGAAGAGGTTCGCTTTTTCCGATTGGGGTGTCGCTTGGCAGTTAATCGATGGGTCGTCGGCCAGCCGCCACTCCTTGCAAATCAATCACTTGCCACACGAATCGGCAAAGTTGGGCTAGACGGCGTTTCGCCCCGTCCAGATGCGGGGGATGGTCAGAAGCAGGATCTTTACGTCGAGCCAGACCGACCAGTTGTTGACGTACCACATATCGTGTTCGACACGCTTGATCATCATGTAGACATCAGGCGTCGCGCCGCGCCAGCCATTTATTTGTGCCCAGCCGGTGACCCCCGGCTTCACCTTGTGCCGAGCCGGATAAAGAGAGATGATCTGGCTGTATTCGCTGTCATGCGCGAGCGCGTGCGGCCGTGGGCCTACCAACGACATGTCGCCCTTCAGCACGTTCCATAGCTGTGGAATCTCGTCGATACTGAACCTTCTCAATATGCGCCCAACGCGGGTGACGCGGGGATCGCCCCTGCAGGCTTGAGGGACAACGGGCCCGTCCTCCAGGATCGTCATCGTTCGGAACTTATAGATCTTGAACGTGCGGCCATTGAACCCGGCCCGACGCTGACAGAAGAGCACCGGCGCCCTGGATTCGAGCGCAATCAGCGCCGCTACAACGGCCAAAGGGGGCAGAAGAAATGGGAGGGCGACAGTGGTCAGCACAAGATCGAAGAGCCGCTTCATCAGGAGCTGAGGCGCCGTCAGGGGCGCGCTTTGCAATTCTATCGCCCTCGTCCCCCCCAGGTTGACGACAGGTCGCTTCAAGAGCGCGCTAACGACGTGGTCCGGAAGGAGCCTTACGGGTACCGCGACCACGCAAAGGTGGGCCGTGATTTTCTCAATCAGGGATATGTCAGCCCAACTGACAGCAAGGACTATCTCGTCGACCGAACGCCGACGCACATGTTCAATGAGCTTATCCATACACTCAAGGAGCGAGCTCTCGCTGGATGCAGCAGGCAATGTAATCGTTTGGCAGACCTGGCATCCGGAAGCCTCGATTGCCTGGACAACGCCACTTGGCACGCGCACGTCCGATTGGGTTACGATCACTACTTGCGGTTTGGCAAGCATGTCCGATCTGGTCAGCGAGGCAAACAGTCGTCCGGCGCCCAGGCGCACGAAGATGATGCCGCCAAGTCCCGTCACGAAAAACAGCATGACGGCTTCGCGCGAAAACATGTCTCCCACATTGAGTGCAAGCGCCACAACCGACAGGCAAAGAAAGACCGCCGTCCAGATCAGCGCGACCTCCTTGATCTGAGAGGCCAGCGACCGCAGCTCGGAACTCAGATACAGGCCGCGCGCATATGCGGAAGTCGAAAAAAGGGCGGCTACAACAACACCCAGCCCGAAGTTCCGGCCGTACTCGCCGAAATGTCCGAAGCTCACAAGATTATATACCATTCCCGAGGCGATGCTGAGCAGCACGACGGACATTGCCTCGAGAAGCGGAGACGACTGCAGAAGAACATTGACCTTGAGGGGCACGTTCCACCGCGGTGCGTTTGACGTGGCGCCCGCACGGGGGGCTTCATGAAGAAGTGCCATGACGTTCACCTGCGTTCGAAGCCGCATTCATCGACCAACATCGCGACGACCCTCCTCCTCTGCTGAAAACCACCGGAGTGCCCAGCGTGACGTGGCACCCGTCGCCTGCGATCATTGCCCCTTCACGCGAAGTTCGATTGCGGTGGCTGCGGTAGCACGGGGAATGGCCAGAGAATGGCAGCGACACTGCGCGAATCCAATTCGGCATAAGCTCTAACCCCAAAGGGTAGAGCCGGCGGACGCACCGACCTTTCTTGCCCGCTTCCGGCGCCTGTTAGCCTTTCGAGTACCTCGAAATGATATGCTCTCGCGCGCAGGCCTGGAGCGGCGGACGCTCCGACGGAAGCGACCGGTTCGAAACTGCCGCCCTTTCTCTTTGTTTGGGCACCGCTGAGCGCCGAACCCGAAACCGGGTCTCATTTTAGGGCCTGATCGTCTAGGCGAGCGCCATAGCATCGGCGGCGATCCGTCGCAGCTGGAGCTTGCGAACGTGGAGGCGTGGGAGCGGCTGCATGCCGATCGTGGCTAGGATGTGATCCCAACGGTAGACCCAATCGTGCATCTCCAGGCAACGGACCGTACTTGTCCGGCGCAACAATTCCGTACGGCAGGGGTTTGCGTCGAGTTCGCCAATTACGTCTGCGATATGGCTCGAGTCTGGTGATACCTCGATCACTGCGTCTGGCCAGTCGAAGTGCGCGCCGAATTCGGCGCATTGCGGCGCGGTCCCAAGCATGACGGCGCCCCCCGCGGCCCCTTCGAAAAGACGGGCAGGCAGCACCTGCTCGCCGGCAACCGTGACGGCCTTCGAGTTTGCAAGCGTCGCTGGACTGAAAGCCATGAAATAGCGCGTGCGCCTGATGATATTGGCGAGCAGCAAACGATGCTCATGCCACGCCTTCACCCGGGAATCTGTGCTTGCGAGCGTGTCGTAGAGATAGAAGAGGTCCCGCTCTTCGGCCAGCTTCAGAAGCTGTCCGTGTATCTTCGCGGCTCGGTTGCCGATCGAGTATACGTCGATCACGCGTTTGACCGGCGATAGGTACGGCGTTGCAATGAGGCCGTCGACAGCCGTGGCAAGAAAGGAACAGGGCGTGCGGGTGTATTGAGGCAGGCGAGGTATGCACGCGCTGTGCAACAGGAACACGTGGTCGAACTGGTCCAGGAGCTTCAGATAGCGGCGGTCCTCTTCGAGAGTGCTCGACCAGAGCTCGAACAGATACGCGACAGCAACCTTGCATCGGCGGCGCCAGTCGTGGATCCGAGACAATTCTACAAGGCTTTGCGGACTCCAGGCGACGAAGAAGAAAAGGTCATAATCTTGCGTGAGCCGAACATGCTCAATGCTTGGCGCATTCATTAACCCCAGCCCTTTGCGAAACGCGTTTGTCAGTCTGTTGAAGTCACGCTGGACGTTGTGAGGGTCGTGCTTTGGCAAAACGGCGTGAAAGCGTCTCGTTAGGTAGTTGTCGATGCCAGGGGCGATCAGATCGGCATCCTCGCATTCGGCAACGATGCGGCAAAACTCATACGCCGACGCAAAGTGAGCCCGGTCCTTCGCATTGAATTCAGAGGCAACCAGTGTACGTCTCTTCAAGGAATTCTCCCGGCACTTGTCATTCGATTTTCAACTATTCGGCCGCCGCAGGTTGGCCCGGCGCATAGTGCTCCAGTGCCGGGAGGGGTTGCCGACCCAGGATCATGTCTGCCGCCTTTTCCGCGATCATAAAGACAGCGGCCGAAGTGTTGGCCGAGGGAACGGAGGGCATGATGGAAGCATCAACGACCCGCAGGCGCTCGAGGCCGTGGACCCGCAACTGGTCGTCCACGACAGATTCAACACTAGCGGATGGGCCCATCCGGCACGATCCGCACAAATGATAGGCTGTCAGCCCGGTTTCGCGGGCAAACTGCAGCCGGTCGGCGTCGTCCGTTGTTTTCGGGCCGGGAAGCTCTTCCGTGCAGTTGTAGCGCCTGAGCTCGGGGGCCCGAAACAGCTGCTGCACAGTCTTCATGCCGTTGATGACGACCTGTCGGTCCTGATCATCGGCGAGATAGTTGGGCTGGATCAGCGGCGCTTGAGACGGATCTGCCGAGACCGCCCGAACATGTCCGATGCTCTTCGGCCGCAACTGATAATAGCCAAGCTTGATGACCGGCAACCGCCGCGCGCCGCCGTGATCGGTATAATTGCCCAGGGCAAGGTCAAGCTGGATATCGGGGGTGGAGTGAAGATCCCGCGAGTTGGCGAACCCGTAGACGAGCGACGGGCTGACGGCGAGAAAGTTCGGGCGGCCCAGCATCCATTTCGCTGCCTCGCGCAGGAGGGCGAAGCCGTGTCCGCTGACCGTTTCGATGCCCTCCACCCGGGCGATCAGGTGGACTATGTAGTGGTCCTGAACATTTGCACCGACACCGGGGGATTCGTGCACAACCGGAATTCCAAGGCCGGAGAGCATACTCGCAGCACCCACGCCTGACAGCTGCAGCAGCTTTGGTGAGTTCGCCGCGCCAGCGGAGAGGATCACCTCTCGACGGGCCTTCACACAGCTCGTGGGATGACCCGGCCCTCCTCGTCCATATCGAACGCCGATGGCACGCTTTCCCTCGAACAGGACGGCCGTGGCCTGCGCGTTCGTGCGGACGTCCAAGTTCTTCTTTCTGGCGATCGGCCGTAGGAAAGCCCGCGCTGCGCTCACGCGCCATCCGTTATCGATATAGCGCTGATAGTAGCCCACACCGGCCTGGCTTGCTGCATTGTAGTCGGGATTACGCGGGATGCCGGCATTGAGCGCGGCCTCGATGAATGCATCACATAGTGGATGTCGCCAATCGCAATCTGTAACTGGAAGCAGTCCGTCCGTCCCGCGGTAGAAGGGATCGCATGCCCCAACCCTCCGCTCGGTTCTCTTGAAATAGGAGAGCACGTCGGCGTAGCCCCAGCCTCGATTGCCCTGGTGGGCCCACTCGTCGAAGTCCGCAGCCGCGCCGCGGTTGTAGTTCATTCCGTTAATTGCGGTCGAACCGCCTAGTGTCTTGCCCTGCGACATCGGAATAGAACGGTTGGCCGTCCCCGGACTAGGCTCCGTGTCGAACTGCCAGGCATATTTCGGATTCGAGGATGTCTTGTAGAGTCCCGCCGGAATGTGCAGAAGGATGCTGCGGTCGGCCGGGCCCGCCTCGAGCAGGCAGACCATATTGGTCCCGTCAGCCGCCAGACGATTGGCCAAGACGCAACCTCCCGCCCCGGCTCCGACGATCACATAGTCAAAGACGTCCGCTTCAACCGACATCGCCTCGCGCTCCGCTTATTACCAGCTTCAGAGAATGGCAGGGAATCCGGCCGGTGGCACTTTGCCCATCGGAGTTAAGCCTTATGGAGGGCTTTCGCGGCGGCCAGAATGGAGAGATGGTGTGCGGAGTGCTGTGCGTGCATAAGCCTGCCGCCGATAGTGCATTCTTCAGGAACCTGCGCCGCTGGCGCACAGGGGAAAATGGGGATGCCTGACGACAACCTGACCGAAGAAGCCGCCTTGCCGAGAGGTAGGGTTTATCTGCATCGCGTTGGCCACCTCGACGTCTCCGCACAAGCCGAGTCGACGTTTGGCACCCGAACTGGGCGGGCTGATAGATTTCATGTTGCGCGCCCGGCAGTCTCTTGAACCCCGGCGCCTTAATCGGCGCCGTCTCCTTGCCGGGCTGCTAGCGCTGCCTGCCTCGGGTGCCGTCGGTGCAGCGGTGCCTCTGGCCCAGGGGCGATCTGGCGATAAATGGTTCGGGGGTGCCGTCTCCCTTGCGCGTCCAAGCGGACCCGTGCTCACGCACGCGGATGGGCAGATCATTGAAAATCTTGACATTTACGCCCCCTATGGCAACGGGATCACGGTACTCCATCAGGGCGTCATCGTCCGCAGCTGCCGCATTCGTCATGCCATGGGCAGCGGGATATACGCCCGCGGAGCCGCCGGCATACGCTTGCAGGATGTCGAGATCGATCATGTCGGCGTTCCCCCCTCGGGGACCGAACCAAGTCAGAGCCGCAACAACATAGAGCTGGAAAGCTGCCCCGATGCGATCATCATCCGTGTCAAGGCGTCCCGCGGCTCCTCCAATATCTATGTCTTCGACTGTCCAGGCACCCAGATGAGCTTCCTCGAACTCCACGACGCGCGCGGGCCGTTCCCCCGTGGACAGAATGTGCAGTTCGACCGCTCTCCGGATACGAGCCTGGAAGAATTCTCGGCCGAGAACGGTCCCACCTCCTGGACCGAGGACAACATTTCCGCCTTTCACTCGGACCGCTGTACAATTCGACGTGGACTCGTCTTCTACAACAACAGCCCCACAGGTGTTGGCGTCATGCTGGAGGGGAGCTTCAATTGTCGGGTCGATGACGTCGATGCCGTTCAACAGGGCAACGGCGCCTTCTCGGCCGTTCCGCAGGGTAAGGTCGGCAGTGGCGGTTGCGCGTTCAACCGCTGCCGCACCCGGGACACCTACAATCAGCCACGGGACGGCAGGGACGCCCCGACATCCAACGGCCTGTCGTTCCATACCCGGATATCGGAAGGCGCTGAAAAGCACAGTGTTAGGGACTGCTGCGTCTACGCGCTCGCCAATCCCCGCAACATCATCTGGCAAAGGGCGGCCGTGCATGCCGGTTGGTCCATCGAGCGCAAGGTATTTGATCCCAGACCGCCATTGCGGCTTGCCTTCAACTGGCAGTGAGCAGAGATCCGACGAGGCCCTATCGACGACGACGCCAAAAGAAAAGCAGGTCTGACAGCATTGACCGCGACGGGGACATCCCAAGCGTCCAGAGAGGCGCTGATGCAAGAATCATGCGTCCCGTCGTCGTGCTCGTATCGATAGGTGTGTCGACGATGCGAAGACCGACATGCTTGGTGCCAAGCCTTTCGATGAGCGCCAGCACTTCGCGGGTTGTGCGCGCAACACGGTACGGCTTCGTGACCGCAATCACGTCTCCTTTCCTGACACATGCGATCGCCCTCTCGAGCTCCGGCGTCGAACCGAATATGCCAGTCTTCTCGCAGAAGAACTTCTCGGCTCCCAAGCGGGCAAGATAAAGCTTTTGCGCCTCCAGCCTGGCAGCGGGTTCGAAGGTGTTGATACGACAGTAGCCGATGATCATCGCAATCTCCAATCGTAAGAAGCTTTCAGCGAGGGTCCAAGGTGCCCGACGAAGCCGCTGACGATCTGCGAGCCTGAATGCCGCCGCGGCTCGGCAGTCCCTTTGTCATCTCCCATGTCCGGAGAGATCCGCGAGCTCGAGATATTGCTTTGCGACTCCGTGTGCATCGAACCGTCCCACCCACTGGCCGGCACCTGCCGACAAACGCGACCAAAGGTCATCATCGTCCAGCACAGCCTTCAGCGCTGCGGCCATCGCCTCGGCCTGTGGTTCGACCACTGCCCCATTCACGCCATCCGCGAGCAGATCCCGGCTGAGCCTTGAAGACCCGACGATGGGCGTGCCGGTGGCGATCGCCTCCATCACCGTTGCCGAGGCGACAGGGACCGTATAGCGCGTGGGGAAAGCGGCGACGCGAACGCGGCTGTGTAGTTCGCGAACGCGTGCTCCCTCTGCCATCCCGAGAAGGACCACGTGCCCCCGTATCGCTTCAGGAAGAGCGTCGACCGCCTCTCGCACCGGGCTTGTGATGTCACCCGTCACGTAAAGCGTTACGGATGCGTCGTTGAGGGCGCCGAATGCCCGGATCGTCGCCTCCGGCACCTTGTAGGGCGACGTGCCGGCATGGAGGATTGCCCGCTCGCGCTCTGCCAGCCCACGAGACGCATATGACTGGCGATCGATGCATTTGGGAATTTTCAGGATTTGGTCCCTTCGCAGCCCAAGATCTCGCACCAGTTCCTCCTGAAGCTCGGTCGTGGAGGCGACGACGTAGTGGCAGTGCCGCATGCTCGCGCGTCGAATGGCTCGCCATGCTGCCGCAAGCGCCCCTTTCCGCCTCTCGAGATCGTGAACGATCTGGACGATCGTGCCACGCAGCGGTAGCGGCACCGTCTCGCTGTGGATGACAAGGTCCGGCCGGAACCGATTGATGATACCGATCGCCCGCAGCCATGCCGCGACTGAGGCCGGTCCGGTCAACCGCGTGCGGCTCAATCCGATTATCGGCAACTCGAAGCGAGGCGAAAGAAGTCGCTGGAATTTCGCGCTTTCGAAGGTGCCGACCACGATCTGCACCTGGTGCCCCAGTTCGAGCAACGCCTGGGCAAGTGCCACAATGAAGATGCTCACACCATCAGGTGAATCCAAAGGTTCGCGCCGGGTCAAGACAATGCGCATTCGATCGAACCGTGACAACAGGTGCCTGCGGGCGGCCGCAGCCTCCAGTGGCACCGTGTTTCAGCAATGGAAGCAAAAGAGGACCTCGCCGAAGTATGCGAGGCGGCAGGATCGATCCTCGGGCAAATGGGGAGTACCCCGGCCCGCACTGCGCTTGTTGACGCGTGAAGCTTGGTCTGCCCTATGGGCAGCCCTGGTCGGTTCCTGCCAGCCCATGTTCCGGCCCACCTCACGACACTGCCGCTAAGGCCCGGATCGGGCGCCTGACCAGGGGTTCATAGATGGCCATCAGCCGATTGAAGTTTGCTTCGGGCGTGTACCGCTCCTGATAGGCGGCATAGGCCCGGCCTGCCACTTCCTGCAAGGCAGATCGGTTTGAAAGCGCCCAGCGCACCTGATCGGTCAACGCGCCGGCATTGCCGACAGGAACGACAAGGCCGGTGACGTGTGGCTCAACGACCCCCTTGATCCACGGCAAATCCGAGCAGATGACCGGCAGCCGGCTTGCGAAGGCCTCGATGACGGTCATGGGAAACAATTCATAGCCTTTCGACGGAAAGAGCAGGAAAGCTGCAGCCTGCATCTCCTTCAGCACCGTGTCGCGCGACTGACGCCCGAGATATTCCACGCGCTCGCCCGCAGACTGCTCGACGAGCGGAGCCAACGGCCCGTCGCCGATGATCCGCAGCGGATAGTCGATCTCCTTCCACGCCTCGAGCAGCGTGGCCACTCCCTTGTGGTGCTCATCCAGTCGTCCGACGAACAGCCCTCCATTGCGACGAAGGTCACCGAAGATCGGCGGCCTGGCAACCGCATTCGGCTTGACGACGATGCGTTCGGCCGGCAGGCCGCCTTCCACAAGCTTGTGCCTGGCCCAGTCGGTAAGGGCAATGAAGCGGTCGACTTTGCGGGACCAGGTGCCGGCTCGCTTGTGAAACTCGACCATTGCGGCGACGGCGAGCGTGCCCACCACGGAATTCCTGTAGACCTTCTTCGGAACAGTCCACCAGCAGGCGTGGCGGAGACTTCGCTCCCGAAGCCTCTCATCGGGATAAAGCAAGGCGCTGGGACAGAGAATCCTGAAATTGTGCAAGGTCATCACTGATGGCACGCCGGCCTCGCGGCACGCATCCAGGATGGAGGGGCTCAGGAGAGGAAAGAAATTGTGGATATGGACGACATCCGGTGAAAATTCCGCCAATTTTCGGGACAGGGCCCGCCGTGAATGAGGGTTGTAGATGACCCCCAGGGCGGTAGAAATCCTCCGCGCGACCCGCACGATATCGTCATTTGTGGCGGAGAACAGCTCGACGTCGACCCCATTCTGCTTGAGGCACGCGAGCTCCTCCCGAACCGCGCTGTCCTCTCCGGCCCTAATCTGGTAGAAATTATGAACCATTAAGACGCGCATTGCAGTCCGCCACGTCCGAATCTCAATTCGGCATCCCGGACGCCCGTGGCGACGACGCGACGGCTCCGGAAAAGTCGACCTTTGGCAAAACGACCTCCACAACGTCGCCGGGCGCAAGCCCGAGATCTTCGCTGGCGGGGAGCGTCTCGGCGCCCTGCTCTCGCTTTCTATGGACTGTTATCTCGGGCCGACCCGCGGCTATCAGCAAGGTGGATTGCGCTTGACCTGTAAGCGCCAGCTTCTGCGCGGTACCCTCAAGACGCGCCGAGATCTGGGCCAGATTCATATAGGCCTCCTGTAGCTCTCCCAAGGCCGCGATTTGTCGTTCACTGTCGATCTTATTCATCTGTCTGACATATTCGCCGCGCTGGCGCTCGATGTTCGATGCCTGGACGATCGTATCCAGCAGTTGGGTTGATGACATAAGCACCGCTCGACGGGCTTCAGATAGGCGCGTGGTCGGCGCCAGGCCCTTCTGAAACAGTGTCCTGACGCTCTCGTAATCGTCGGTGTCGGCCTGGCTTCCCTCTTCGTCCTTCTTCTTCTTTTCAGACAGGAGCCGCAGCTCCAGGTTAGTCTCCTCGACAGCACGTCGCAGAAGCTCCTTGTCCTTTTCACTGTCTGACTGACGAGCTTCGATATGCGCTGTTGCCGTTTGCTTCAATCGTTCGGCGAGCGCCTCAGGCACCGGTACGTTCTCCACATGTTCGACTTCTTCGCCGAGTTCGGTGCGAAGGCGCCAAATGCGAACCTGTTCCGTTGCGAATTGCGCCCATAGGGCTTTGTACTCGGAACGGAAATCGGCCGCTTCCATGAGCGGATTGGCGATGCGAACCTGGGCAGCGCTGTAGCCACCCGCAACCGCCACAGACTGTCGAACGGTCATACCCGGCCGGAAGATGTACTCTCCCGGCCTGGCCACATCACCATAAACATAGATGGGCCGGTATTCGGCAAGCGAAACGAAGACCTGGTCCGTCTGGATCAGCTGCGTTATTTCACGGCCGTCCTCGGTCCCCCGCCGATACGGCTTGCTGGCGAGACTGCCAGCGATTATTTCCTGCGCTTGTTGAATGGAAAGGCCACTGATTTGAACCGCTCCAACCAGCGCCAAGTTCACCTCGCCGTCCACTCCGATCAGCAATCGCTGCCTGAAATCCGGAATACCAGGGACCGATACTTCCAGCGTATCTCCGGGCTTTAGCTTGTAGTCGGCAAGTGCCGCTGTCGGAATCAGAGCGATGGCGCCAGCAAACGAAGCGAGGCGGGTCGAAGCCATGGTCATCGACAGCGCCGACAACAAGGATCTCAACAGCTTCATGGGTCCCCCAACAGGTTGCCCCCGTATCTCTACGGGCGACTTAGCACGGGTTTCTCCGGCGCGGGCGAACCTGCGCAGTGGATGGCCCTATGCTACCAGAAGAGGCATAGCCGAGGCCGAGGCAAAATGGCTGGCTCGCTGGCTCTTTCGAGGCACTCCTGATGGAACCGGCACGGCGCCGCCGCATGAGCGGGCACATCAGTGGACGGCTCCCCTGCTCCTGCCGCGCCAAAATCGTACAACGCGATCCCTTCTACCGAGACCGATAGCCTGCCCTATGTCGGGAGGGCCGCATCCATGTTCGTTCCGATGTATGAACAAGCGTAATGCTGCGTTCGATCCGGTTCAACTGGAGGAAGTTCCACAGCCAAGGCCGGAACGCTGGCGCGAAGCGCAATCAAATAGCCGTATGAGAAAGCAATTCCCACAATCTGTAGAGGGCTCTCCAGGGCCGGATTGACGAACATGGCGAGGAAAATCGTGATGAAGACCGTGGACGCATGATTGCGAACACCGCGTGGCAGTCGATTTGGCGGGAAGGCCACCAAAATGGCAGACACGATCAAAATGAAACCAATGACCCCCGTCCGCAATATGGCTTGAAAGAACGAATTGTGAATTCCTGTCGAGAGTATCTCAAGCATTCTGGCATGCGTAATATTATGGGTGTCGGGAAGAAAGGTAATATCCTCGAATCCGGGAAACTCGTATCGCCATCGGACAGATTCCTTCCCAAATCCGATGCCAAACCCGTATGTATCCGCAACGGATACGAGTGCGTCCGAAATGAACGCGAGTCGGATCCCGGAGTTCGGGTCCAGAGCAAAGGTTTGAGGTATGAAGTTGAGCCCGACGGCATAAGCCGAAGTCAGTGCGGTCGCCAAAGCTGCGGCCATCAACCGGCCGGGCACGCCAATCAGAATGACGATCGTCGTGACCGCAAGCACCTTGAACTGAGCCAAGGGGCTGGCGAGGGCTATTCCCAAAAGGAGCAAAATGCCGCCGTATCGGCGCCAGTCGTTCGTCAGAAAAATACCGCCTGCAATGAAAAACACGGCAATGACCATGTTGTTGATCAGCGCACCATAAAGAATCACTATCGCGGCTTGCCCAGATGCGCGCGGATATTGCACGTCCTGCTGAAACATCACCGCCGGCGCGACAACGAGAGACAGGAACAGGAAAACGGGTGCACCAAAAAAGGCATTGCCGCTCATCAGCCTGCGGCGGAAATAAGCCTTGGACGCCCATGCGACGGCGAAGAATCCAACAATCGGGACGATTTGCCTTGTGACTGCTTCTTGAAGGAAGTGAACCTGCCAGGAATCCGGCATCAACCTGTATCTGGACAGCAGGGCAATGAAGAGGCAGAAGGCGGTGTAGACCGCGAGCAGACGAGGCGGCACCGTCTGCCGCAGCAAGGCATAGGCCAGACAGACACCGACCGGGACCACTATGAAGAAAAGGCCAAGCAGGCGCAGGGATATTGCGAGGGCGCAGGCCAGCCAAATGCCCGAGAGAAAGAGGGTGTAGTCGAGCACGTCAGGGGAATGGCTGCAAACGAGGTCGACCGGCTTTGAACCCTTCCTGCGTGACAATGTCGCTGGCGAGGTCATGGCCTGTATTCCCGGTTAGGACTGAAAGCCGCACGGTTCATCCTGGTCAAAATTACTGCCGAGAGTTTCTCTGCAGGGATGATGCGCAGGATTCCCTCGAGGTGATCCGCGAAAGTGCGGCGTGCCTGCAGCACCAAAAGGACCTCGTTGATGACGCCCATGGCAGCTTCCAGATCAGCGGTGCGGTCGGTGCTGTGAAAATCAACCACTATACAACTGTATTCTTGCTGCAGATGCTGGAGTGCAGCGGAGATGGAGAGCGAGGCATTCAACTCGGAGATTGACCCCGTGGGCCTGAGAACCAAAACTTCCAGCCCTTCCTGATGCGCGGGAATGATGGCAAACGCCCTGGCGAGCTTGCGACCTGGCTCCGCGTTCAGCAATGGCTGGTCCATCGATGGCTTTTGCCAATTGGCATCAATGAGCAGTGTCTTTTGCCCGGTCGCCGCAATGAGCCTTGCGAGATGAACCGCCACCGTGGAGCTTCCGGACTTGGCGAGGGGTGAAGCAACGCCGATTACAAATCCGCCTTGGCGGCCCTGAACTCCGCGCATACGGCTGGCAATTTTGCTCAGCGAGCTGTGAAGCTCGGGAGCGTCCTTTGAGTAGACGGGCTGCAAAGACTGCTCGCATGGCCCCACAACATTCCACCTGCGGCGGGGAATTCTGCGTATCCCTACAATCCGATCAAGGCCGGTCGACCTGTGCACATCCTCGACCGTTATCAGGCGGTGGTTCATTGCTTGCCTGATCAATGCGTGACCAACGCCGGCAACCCCACCGGCCATAACGGAGAGGGCTACCATCAGGACCGTTGGCGGCCAACTGCGTTGGCGAGGCGGTTCGGCCGCCGTGATGACCCTTGCGCTCGGGATCAGCGACGAGGCGCTAAAATCGGAGAGGGTCCGCTGCAGAAGGGCATTGTAAAGCGAGCGATAAACCTCGGCCGCGCTCTGCTGCTCGCGGAAAAGGACTCTTGCCCTCTCCGCAGATTCAGGGTCCGATTGGAGTTCCTTCAGTGATTCGGTCACAAAAGCCTTTTCCCGAAGTTCCGCCAGCCGCTTGTGCAGATCAGATGCTTCTTCCGCGCCAGCCGCCTGCCGGCGCTCGCGCTGATTTCCGATGTAACCGTCGGCGATCGCGTTCGCGAGCATGGCGGAGAACTGAGGATCGGAAGAGGTGACCCCGATCTCGACGGCCCTGGAGGAACCCATCTGAAGAACGGAAAACGCGCGCCTCACAAGGACCATCGCCTCATCCCGAATATTTGGCTCCGCCGTCGGCAGTTCGGTGCCGAAGAGAGACGCCAATTGGCCCTGCACATAGCTGGATATCCGGGTGCGCCAGCTGTCATCCGTCACAAACTCTTCGTCTTCCGCTAAGCCAGTGTGGTCAACAACGCGTCCGACGACTTCGTCCGACTGAATGACCTGTATCTGGCTCTCTACATAGACCCTCTCATCCGCCTGAGCTTCGCCCGGTTGCGGAGCGGGCGGAGATGAAAGGAGGATCGTCGCATAGGCGCTGTAATATCCAGGCGAAAGGACTGTATATGCGCCGCCGACACCAAGGCTTACAACCATCCAGAGGAGGCAAAGGCGCCAACTGCTTCGAATAAATCTCAAGATGTCTTTCACGGTCAGCTCGTCGCGATCCTTGGGAGGTATCTGCTGGTGAGGCGACCCGGACGGCTGAACGACGAAGTGATCGGTGGCGAACATACAGACTCTCCTACGACTGGAAACGATCGGCCTCGTGCTCCAGCGGCGCGGATTGGGACGCCGGCGGATATCCTCGCACCCGGCCTGCGTCGCAAGCCGCCGCCGTGCGAAGGACTGCCGCTCCGCCAATGAGGAAGAAGCCGGCTGAAACCACCAGCACGAGGACTTCCTTCGCCACCATCGCATAAACAATGGCTTGTTCCGCCATGACGAAAGACAAAAAATATGCGGCCACCAGGAACACTAGCAGACCGGATGCGTTAAGGGCGGCCCATTCATTTTCATATCCGTAACTAAACATGAATATATTCGATGTGAATGTATTTATGTTCATCATCAATGGTATGATGGCCATCGCGCGCACAATAGGTGTCGCTCCTGAAAATTGATCTCCAAAAAGGATCAATATTATATATGGACCGACAAAGAACATTCCAATACTTATCGCCGTTCCGACTGCTACTGTGAATAATGATCTCCTTATAAGTCGTATCCCGTCAGCAGGGTTGACATGAGCGTAGTATGAAACTCTCGGTATGAATGTATTCATAAGCAACTTGAAATATACTCTCGAGGCTAACAGAAACTTTTCGGCGACAGAATATTGCCCGGCTGCGACATAGCCTGCGAAATGCTGGACAAGGGCAACAGGGAGGGTGACGAGGGCAGTCTCCACGGCCATGAAAAGGCATCCCCTCCAGCCATTGCGCAGCTGCATTCCAATCGTCGAAAGCGTGACGGACCTGAAGCCGCCGAGCCCAATGGGAAGGATGAAAGGTAAGCAGATGACGCCACTGACGACGGGAACTGCGCTCTGGATGGCAACGGCGAGTGCGACCTGGTCAGGTGATGCGACCATGGCGACGAAACAGACGAGCGCCAGAACGCGAGCAACAACCACCGCGACGGCCGCCTGCCAGGCGCGTTCCAGGCCGACGAAGAGCCAGGCCGGAAAAATAATGCCGCCGGCGGCCGAGAGCATCGCGCACAGGAATGTCGGCCTACTGAGCGCCAGGACGTCGCCGGCCAGCACAAGGCCAACCAGGCATACGGCAACGAACAGCACTGCCTGGGTGGTCATGACCTGAGCAACGAGGGACGCAATCGCCGCCGGCTCGTATCGAAGGGAAGCAACCCTGCGCTGCGCAGTCCAATGAAATCCATAGGCCACGACGACGGCAGCGAGTTGTCCGATGGCGAGCGCATACGCGTAGCGCCCGAAACTCATAGGTCCGAGGACACGCCCGGCATAGGGCAAGATGATCAGCGGCTGCAGGACGTCGGTGACATGTAGGACAGCCAGACTGGCGGCCTGTTTGCTCAGAGTCATGGTGGCCTCCAGTCAGGTGCCTGTCGAGGCAATGCAAATCACACAGTCCAGATATGGGCAGCGCCGCCTCCCAGAAGCAGCGCCAAAGAACAGCCGCCCGTGAAGGAGTTGGCGCAGATCGGCAATACGGCGGTCCAAGTGTGTTCACTGGTTCCGCCTCCCTCTAACCGTCACGAAGTCTGCGCCTGGGAAGCAGCGATGCCTGCAACAAAGCCAGGATGAACAGGCTGTTCGTCACGAGATACCTGCTCGCCAGGCGGCGGGGATCCTGGAAGAGCCGGTGCAGCCATTCCAGCCCGCTCTTCTGCATCCATTGCGGCGCCCGTTTGACGTCTCCGGCGTGGAAATCGAAAGCTGCTCCTACCCCCAACATGACCGCATTGATCCGGCCGCGATGCGCCTGCATCCAGCTTTCCTGCTTGGGACATCCGAGCCCCACCCACATGATCCTCGCACCGGACTGATTGATCATTCCGACCACTGCCTCATCCTCCTCGGCCGACAGAGGGCGGGGCGGAGGTGAGTAAGAGCCCACGATGTTTATGCCGGCAAACTCGGTTCGAATGCACTGTTCGAGACGCTGGAGGGTGCCCGGGCTGCCGCCGTACAGGAACATTGCCGAGCCCAGTTCCGATGCCCTCCGGCAACAAATCCACATCAGGTCCGGTCCGGCGATGCGCGGCTGATCCGCGTGTCCCTGCCGTCTCAGCATCCAGGCCACCGGCGCTCCATCGGGCGCGACGAGGTCGGCGCTATCCATCGCTTCGGCATGGGCGCGATTGCGGCGGGCGGTGACGACACTGTGGGCATTGCACAGGAAAACCGTTCGGCTCTCCCGCCGCAGGGCCCAGTCGAAGACGCAGTTGACTGCCTGCGCCAAGCCCAGGGCGTGCACGGGTACCCCAAGCACTTGCTCGCGCACCACTCCCTGATCGATCGCGAGCTCTGTCATGCCACCCTCGATTGCTGCAATGGTGAGCGATCATCATCGTGCGGGCACTTCGAGTGCAATTGCTATTCCGAACGGGAAGCTGGCGGGCGGCGCTCATCGGAGGTACTTAAAAGGAATATCCTGTCCGAACCGGTGTGGTGCACCCCGATTCTGAGACACGAAAAGGGTAACAGTTCTCCATTCGTCAGCTGATGAGGAGAGAAGACCCGGGGCGGCGGTTCAGTCGCGAATTCAAGAGAGCGGCGGTGTAATGCATGGCTGCGGGCGCCAATGTGAGCAAGTTGGCGCGGGAGCTCGGCATCTCTCGCAAGGGTCTCTATCACTGGCAGAAGCAGTTTCGTGCAGGCGGGCCAGCAGCTCTGCGCGGTCGCGTGGGTCCGCCGCGAGCGGTACGCCGGCTGGGTGAGGCGCACGACCCGGGCGGTGCAGCGCCGGCATTGCCGTCGGAAGCGCTTGACGAGCTTTCGAAGGCATTGGCTCGGATCGGCGAACTGGAGCGTCTCGTCGGGTATCCGGTTCAAAGCGTTACCCATCTATCAACTTGTTCTCTCCGTGCTGCCGAAAGAGCGCATGGAAGGAGCGGCCCGTCGCGCCGTCGAGCAGGAGGTAAAGCCCCATCACCGCGGGTTTGCCTACGGCATTGTTGTCGGGCGACACCGTGACGATCTTGACGCCGATATGGCCACCTGCCGACGTGTCGGCCGCAACGGAGAACAAGGGATATTCCTTTTAAGTACCTCCGATGAGCGCCGCCCGCCAGCTTCCCGTTCGGAATAGCAATTGAACTCGAAGTGCTCGCACGCTGTGATGATCGCTCACCATTGCAGCAATCGAGGGTGGCATGACAGAGCTCGCGATCGATCAGGGAGTGGTGGCATGTCGCAAATCTTCGCGGGATGATGCCCTCTGGTTGCAGCCTAAAGAATTCACGCAGGATTATCTGGCATCGCTTTGCGTCGCATTGGCGCAGATCGATACGGACGCCGTGCAGGAGGCGATACAGTTGCTGCGCGCCGTACGCGATGCGGGCGGCACAGTCTTCGTCGCCGGCAACGGCGGCAGCGCAGCGACCGCCTCCCACTGGGTCAATGACCTCGGTAAGGCCACGAAACGCTCGGGAAGGCAGCCAATCCGGGTCATAGGCCTGACCGACAACGTCTCCTGGATGACGGCACTCGGCAATGACGAAGGCTACGAGCGTATCTTTGCCGGCCAGATGGAGAACTTCGCCAAGCCGGGTGACGTGCTCATAGTGATTTCAGCCAGCGGGAACTCGCTTAATCTCGTGCGGGCAGTCGAACTCGCTCGCGAAAGGAAGGTAGCCACTATCGGCATTGTCGGTTTTGACGGCGGCACGCTTAAAGAGCTCGTCGATCAGCCAGTATGGGTGCGGTCCGAAAAAGGCACCTACGAACTCGTCGAGGACGTCCACGCCGCGATCTGTCATGCCATTACGCGATACCTCATCGCCGACCGACCGGAGCGCGGTCAATGAATATTGTCCTGCCGAGCTCTCTCCGCCTGCAAAAGGCAGATGTCGAAGGCCGCACCTACAGCCGGCCGCGCCAGGCGGTCATCCTGGCCGGCGGGCGTGGCACACGCATGCGGCCGATCACACTCGATCGCCCGAAACCAATGGTGCCGGTGCTCGGCCGCCCTTTTTTGGAATACCAGATCGAACAGCTGCGGCAGGAGGGGTTCGAAAGGGTTCTTCTTCTACTCGGGTATTTGCCCCATGTGGTGATTGACCATTTCGGCGACGGCAGCAGGTTCGGGCTCAGTATCGAATATGCCGTCACCCGTCCCGACGACCTCACCAGCAGCCGGGTATCCAATGCCCGTCACCTCATAGATCCGTGCTTCCTGCTGCTGTATTGCGACAATTACTGGCCGATGCGCATGGAGCGGCTGTGGCAACGCTTCTGTGCGGCCGGCAAGCCTGGAATGATCACGGTCTACAGCAACAAGGACGGCTATTCACGCGGCAGCGTGATCCTTGATGCGAACGACAATGTGACCGTCTTCGACCGGCTCCGCACCACGCCCGGGCTGCAGGGAGTGGAGATCAGCTATGCCATACTAACCGATCTCGCCCTCGAACTCCTGCCCGACGAGGACACCCTCTTCGAGGAAGCCATCTACACGCCGCTCGCGACGCAGCATCGCCTCGCCGGCTTCGTGAGCGAGCACCGCTATTACAGCGTGGGCTCGATCGAGCGTCTACCCGCGACGGAGCGCTTTATGAGCCGCGAAAAAACCATGCTCGTAGACAGGGACGGCGTACTCAACTGCAGACCGCCACGGGCTCAATATGTGTGTTCATGGGACCAGTGGGAGTGGGTTCCGGGTGCAAAGCAGGCGTTGGCCCTTCTGAACGAGGCTGGCTACCGCATAATCATCATCTCCAACCAGGCAGGGATAGCGCGCGGAGCGATGACCGCCGCTGATCTCGAGGCGCTTCACCAGCGCATGTGCGCCGAGTGCGAAGCCGTCGGCGGCAAGATCGCGGAGATCTACCACTGCCCACACGGCTGGGACGACGGCTGCGACTGCCGCAAGCCCAAACCCGGTATGCTGTATCAGGCACAGCGCGACTTTGATCTCGACCTCACACGCACACTCTTTGTCGGCGATGACGATCGTGACCGTCAAGCGGCCGAAGCCGCGGACTGCCTATATGCGCAAGTAAGCGAGCAATGCTCGCTTCTGGACCTCACCCGTCAACTCCTTTTCGAAGCGGAGCGGAGCAGACATGAATGAACCAACACGCGTTCTCGTCACCGGACACAATGGATATCTCGGTTCTGTCATGGTGCCCGTGTTGCAGGCGGCGGGCTATGAGGTGGTCGGGCTGGACATGGGATATTTTCGTGCGTGCACCCTGGGAGCCGACAATACCAGTGTGCCCGAGATCACAAAGGATCTACGCGCCATCGAACCCCCGGATCTGCAGGGCTTTGACGCAGTGATCCATCTGGCGGCACTCTCGAACGACCCGATCGGAAATCTCAACGCGGATTGGACGAGGCAGATCAATGCGGAAGGGACAGTTCGTCTGGCCACGATGGCCAAGGCGGCGGGCATCCGGCGGTTCCTATTTTCCTCCTCTTGCATCATGTATGGCATGTCGGAAGCCGCCGTCGTGGACGAAACCGCCCCGCTGGCGCCGCAAACAGAATACGCAAGATCGAAGGTTATTGCCGAAGAAGCGCTGCGCGCGCTGGCGGACGACGGGTTCTCGCCCGTCTACTGCCGCAACGGCACCGTCTATGGTCTGTCGCCGCGAATGCGCTTCGACACCGTGCTGAACAATTTCGTGGGCAGCGCCTTCACCACTGGACGTGTCGAAGTGCATAGCGATGGCACGCCATGGCGGCCCGTGGTTCATGTCCAGGATGTCGCGCGCTATTTCAAATTGATGCTGGAGGCGCCGCTACAGGACATCCACAATGAGGCGTTCAACATGGGTGTTGAAAGCCTCAATCTTCAGGTGCGCGAGATAGCGGAGATCGCCGTTGAGGCCGTCGCCGGCGCGCAGCTCACAATGACACCGAAGCCGGGCGCGGATCAAAGGACCTACAAGGCGGACTTCAGCAAGTTCTCGCGGACTTTCCCGGATTTCGAGTTTCAGTGGACAGCGCGAAAGGGAGCGCAGGACCTTTACGAGGCGTTCCGCTCGATCGCACTTAGATTTGAAGACTTTACCGACAAGCGGTTCACGCGGCTGCGCTGGCTCGATCATTTGCTCAAGGCGGGGATGCTCGATGGTCAGCTGCGCTGGCGAACCGCACAGCCGCGTGTTGCCTAATTTTCATTCCGTCGATTTTCAAGGGGGCAAGATATGGAACAGCTAGACGGGACCAAAGCCGTGGAGCGCCGCTCAGGACTGGACCTTCCGGCCATCATCGATCGCGCTGCACAGCGTCTACCGTCTCTCGTCCTGACGCGCACTCCTTTGCGCGTCAGTTTTGCTGGCGGCGGTACCGATCTGCCCGATTTCTACAATCTCGATTGCGGCGCGGTCTTCAGCGCGGCAGTGGACAAGTACATCTATGTCACCGTCAAGCGTCACAGCGAGATCTTTAATGAACCCATCCGCTTGAACTATTCACAGACGGAGCAGGTAAACACTATAGGGGAGATCAAGAACAACATCGCTCGCGAATGCCTGCGTTTCCTGGAGATCGAACCGCCGATTTACATCTCGACGGTCGGAGACATGCCTGCCTCGACGGGCATGGGGGGGTCGAGCTCGTTCACGGTGGGACTGCTCAACGCCCTGCATGCATTCCGGGGAGAACGTGTCACCCCTGGCCAACTGGCCGAAGAGGCATGTCACATCGAGATGGAGATCCTCAAGGAGCCGATTGGCAAGCAGGACCAGTATGCCGCCGCGTTCGGGGGCATGAACCTGTTCCGCTTCCAGCCGGGCGGCGCGGTAACGGTCGAGCCGCAGCGGGTGCGCAATGGCGCCATCGAACATCTCTTCAGCAACCTGATGATGTTCTGGACATCGCATCAGCGGCCGGCCAGTTCCGTGCTGGCAGAGCAGAAGGCGAAAACGTCAAGCAATCTCGATACGCTCAGGCGGATGCGGGACGATGCCTTCATGCTTCAGGAGATCTTTTCGGAGCCCGTCATCGACGTAGAACGCTTCGGTGCCGTCCTTCACGCAGGGTGGGAGATGAAGCGCAGTTTGGCGTCCCGCGTGAGCAACGCGGCGATCAATGGCCACTACGACCTCGCCAGGGACGCAGGTGCGGAAGGCGGCAAGCTGTGCGGCGCCGGCGGCGGCGGATTCCTTATGTTCGCGGTCAAGCCGGAACGCCGGGAAAGTGTAAGACGCGCACTCTCACACCTAGCCTATGTGCCTATCGGCTATGAAGTCCACGGCTCGCGCCTCTTGCATCCGGCGCAAGTCTGATGCCGTCCTTCGATCGCACAAGAGGACCGCCGGCGCGAGCCACCCTGAGGAGAGATCGTCGGAGATGCAACCCGACGTGACACTCATTTGACCAATGGATCTACGATGCTTTTCACAAAGACCGATATTCCCGGCGCCACCCTGGTGGAACTGCAGAAATTCGAAGACGAGCGGGGCTTTTTCGCACGCGGCTGGTGTTCGCGGGAGTTTGCCGAGCAGGGGCTTCCGGATCGTGTCGTGCAGGTGAATATTTCATATAACAGGCACAAGCATACACTGCGCGGCTTCCATTACCAGCTGGCTCCCCAGTGCGAGGACAAGATGCTTCGCTGCATCCGGGGCAGCCTGTACGACGTGCTGATCGACCTGCGTCCCCAATCGCCCACCTATAAGCAGCACCTCACGGTGGAACTGTCAGCGGAGAACCAACGGATGCTGGTCATACCGAAGGGCTGCGCGAACGCCTTTCTCACCATGGAGGACCACTCCGAGGCGACATATCTCGTCTCCGAATTCTACACACCGGCGGCCGAGCGCGGTGTTCGCTGGAACGATCCTACCTTCGCCGTGAAGTGGCCGGTGGATGCGCCGGCGCTGATTTCTGAAAAGGACCGAAGCTGGCCCGATTATGACCGCTAACCTTTCGCCACCCGACCTTTCGGGGAGCAGCACAGGGGAGACGTAAATGTTCATTGTCGACAGGGAGTTGGAGAGGCTCGAGGCTCAGGGGCGGCCAATTCGCGTGGGTATGGTGGGGGCCGGCTTCATGGCCCAAGGCGTCGCGCTGCAGATGCTGCGATATGTCCCAGGCATGCAGCTCGTGGCGATTTCCAACAGGCACGTGGAAAAGGCGCGAGATGCCTATGCCGCCGCAGGTGAAGACGATGTGACCGAGGCGACCAGCACCAAAGCGCTTGAGGATCTCGTGGCGCGCGGTCGCCGCTCGATCACGGCGGACCCGATGCACATTTGCGAGGCCGACGACATCGACGTCATCGTCGAGGCGACAGGCGCGATCGAGTTCGCTGCCCACGTCACAATGCGGGCGATCCGGCACGGCAAGCATGTCGCCCTGATGAATGCCGAACTCGACGGCACGATCGGACCGATCCTGAAAGTGCATGCCGACCGGGCAGGAGTGGTCCTCACCAATGTGGAGGGGGATCAGCCCGGCGTTATCATGAACCTCTACCGTTGGGTCAGGGGCCTGGGCATACGTCCGGTGCTTTGCGGGAACATCAAGGGCCTGCACGATCCCTACCGAAATCCGACGACTCAGGAGGGTTTTGCCAAGAAGTGGGGGATGAAGGCCCCAATGGTCACCTCCTTCGCGGACGGCACGAAGATCTCGTTCGAGAACGCCATCGTCGCCAATGCCACAGGCATGCGGGTGGCGAAGCGCGGCATGTACGGGCCTGTGGTCGAGCCTGGAACCCCGATCCAGGGGGCGGTCGGGTGGTATCCGCTCAATCAGCTCCTCGAGGGGCGGGGGATAGTTGATTATTGTGTCGGCGCCATGCCCAACCCCGGCATCTTCGTTCTTGGCACCACAGAGGATGCCGTCGAGAAGCACTATCTCTCACTCTACAAGATGGGCCCCGGACCGCTCTACTGTTTCTATTGGCCCTATCATCTGTGTCATTTCGAGGTGCCCTCCACGGTGGCGAGGGCCGCAATATTCCGCGATGCTGCGATTGCGCCCCTGGGCGCGCCGACCGTTGATGTGGTGGCCGCCGCCAAGCGGGACCTTAGTGCCGGAGAGATCCTCGATGGCCTTGGACATTACATGACCTACGGGCTCTGCGAGAACGCGCGAACGGTGCACGCCGAGCGGCTTGTGCCGATCGGGCTCGCCGAGGGCTGCCGGCTGCTGCGCGACGTGAAGCGGGACGAGGTGCTCGGCTATGACGACATCGAGCTTCCGATCGGGCGGCTTTGCGACACACTGCGCCGAGAGCAGGATCTTGCCTTCTTCGGCCGCTCTGTAGCCTCCCTGCGCCGCGAGGTTTCTGCAACCGCCTAGTTAGCGGGACTCCAGTTGTTCCGCCGCCCGAACCTTAGAGTTGAGATGGCCGAACCGATGTCCGATTTCCATTGCCTGACGCATGCCGCCGCGCTTTGCATCCTCTTTGTGGGTACGACTTTCCTGGCCCTTAACCCGGATTGGATCGACAGACCCCTCGCAAAGGCCGTCAACACCGTAGCGAGCAATCAGCCCTTCGCCAGCCGGCTCGCTTTCGGTGCCGTCTACCCAACGACCGAGGGCGCTATAGCTGTGTCCTTGCTTTGGTATTGCTGGTTCGCCCATGACGGGCCGGAATCGAGGGCAAGGCTGGTGAGCGGTGTCTGCGCAGCTGTCCTTGCGGCGCTCGTCGCGCATTTCCTGCAGAGCACTCTGCCGACGACGCCAAAGCCGATTTTTGACTCCGCACTTGGGCTTCACATCCCGGACGTTCTGGGCGACGCTGCCGTTCTGCGCTCAGCGCCGTTCGCCGGCACCCCCGGGTTCCCCAGCGAGCGAGCGGTTCTGTTCGCGGGTCTAGCGATCGCCATTCTTCTCGTTCGCTTCGAACTCGGACTCCTCGCCCTGGCCTGCACCTTGGTGGTAGAGCTTGCGCGAGTCTACTTGGGGCTGCATTACCCGACCAATGCTCTGGGTAGCCTCGCCTTGGCCGCCACCATGGTATGGCTAGCACAAACGCACCCGAGCCTTGAACTCGGCGCCCTGGTTCTCCGGTGGGAGCGCGGCGCCCCACCAAGCTTCTATCTGTGCAGCTTTGTGGCCTCATACCTTGTTGTTGCGTTCCAGGAGTTGCGCGAACTTGCCAAAGGGCTTCTCCAGTAGGAACTGGTGTGAAGCCGGCCAGCGACACGACGTGCATCGCCGCCCTGAAGCGTCATCTTGGCCGGACAACAACAATCATGCTGAAGGTGTTCGCAACAGCGGCGGATTACCTCAATGAAGCGGATTATGCATCCGGCAAGCTGAATAAGGCCCCTCTACGGCTTCCACTGGCCCTACCACCTCTGCCATTTTGAGGTACCCAACACACTGCGCGCGCCGCGCTGTTCAACAAGCCCGATCTCTCCGCTCGGCGAACCCAAGATCAATTTCGTTGCAACCGCCAAGGCCGATTCGAACTGCCCGCCCTACCTGCGTTCAGCTCCGCAACGAACAGGATTGCCACTTCTTGGCTCCGCAGTAGCCGGCAAGGCCCCCGGGGACGAGGGCATCGGCGTAGGGACTCGTGAGCCGGCGCTCGCAGCGAGCGGCTACTTCCTACGCGGTAGGGCGAAGACGTTGGCCGAGCCCAAGGCGATGCTCCCGCAGCATCTGTTACGAACGCCGAGAGACGGGATTACCTCCTTTTGTTGGAGCCCCTGCCACAATGACACTCTGGTCGCGGGAGGGAATCGATGTAAAATTCATCGATGTAAAATTCACAGGGCGATAGCCGCTCCGCGTTAGGCCAGACTGGACCCCATCTGGCGCTGGTGTCTATTTTGGACATAGTGAGGACGGCGGAAACAGTGAGGACGGCGCAGTCAAGCGGAAGAGCTACTAGGAATAAGCCAAAGGCAACTATTGATGTACAATCCAGATCGGCTCCGGTATTGTAAGCGAGTTGTAAGAGCGGCCTTAGGATTCGATCATCTTCTCCGGCCCGAATGCTCTATTCCTACACAAAAACTCGGCTCCGCATATGGAGGTTGGGTCGTTGCGGTCGAACCTCTTCTAGGCGCCCCCTCCCCTATTGTTCTTTCCTTTGGCTTAGGGGACGATATTTCATTTGATCTGGAAGTCAGCAAAGTATTCGGTGCAAAGGTCTTTGGGTTTGATCCGACTCCGGCCAGTCTTGATTGGATTGCCGCTCAGGAATTACCCCCCACTGTGCGGATCTACCCCTTGGGAATATCTAATTTCGACGGGGAGCAAACGTTTGCTGTGTCCGAAGATGATACACGCAGCAATTTTTCCACGAAGTTGGTTACAGGCAAGAGCATTGTCTGCAACGTGAGGCGTTACTCTACTATCCTGGATATGCTCGGACTGGCAACTATCGATGTGCTGAAACTCGACGTCGAGGGGGCAGAGCACGACGTCCTTCCAGAGGTGCTTGGATCTGATGTCTTACCGAGACAGATTCTCGTCGAGTTTCACCACTGGTGGCACCGCACTCCGGTGGAGCAAACCTACCGAACAGTGGAAGCGATAAAGGGCCAGGGTTACACCCTGTTCCATGTTTCGCCTGCGGGCCACGAATTGTCATTTTTGCTGACGCGATAACAAGCCTTACGAGAACTTTCGACAAGCCGCCGTCGGTGGCGGGGATCGTCGGCAACAACCTGACGCCACGCTTGCCAGGTGACCCGAGATGCAGGCCGAACGCGAACCGTTTCTCGGCAGGCATCGCCCGCGCCGCACTGATCAGCCGACCCACATGTTCGGCATTGCCGACGGTAGCATGGCCGGCATGCAGCTCCCGGAGAAGCGGTGGCGCAAGCGCTTGTGAACTGACGGCTCGCGGCAGGGCGGCTACGTCCATGCCATAGGAGCATAGGCTGAAGAGGCTAGCCAAGCAGAAAGACGCACGGGAAGTGGCTGTGACGGGCATTGAGCGGTGGGGATTACCTCCTTTTGCTGGCGTGCCTCCCACAATGACACTCTGGCCGAACAAGGCACTTTCGCCTTTCGTTAGAGGAGTGTGGGGGCAGACCGTCCGTCGACGGCGCCACCACAGCCCTCAAGGATTGGATGGACCCGATGACAGATCGCATTGCGCTTATAACTGGTGTGACCGGTCAGGACGGTGCCTACCTTGCCAGACTGCTGCTGGAGAACGGCTATACTGTCCACGGACTGAAACGCAGATCCTCCTCCTTCAATACCGAACGCATCGACGACATCTACGTCGATCCGCACGAACCGGACGCACGCTTTTTTCTCCACTACGCCGACCTGACCGATGCGACCAATCTCATTCGCATCGTTCAGGAGACGCGCCCTACCGAAATCTACAATCTGGCGGCCCAAAGCCATGTCCAGGTAAGCTTCGAGACGCCTGAATATACCGGCAACGCCGATGCCCTTGGCACACTCAGGCTGCTTGAAGCCATCCGCATCCTGAAGATGGGAGAGCGGGTGCGCTTTTATCAGGCGTCAACCTCCGAGCTGTTCGGCAAAGTCCAGGAGGTGCCCCAGACGGAGAAGACGCCGTTCTACCCGCGCTCTCCCTATGCGGCGGCCAAACTCTATGCCTATTGGATCACGATCAACTACCGTGAAGCGTACGGAATGTTCGCTTCCAATGGCATACTGTTTAATCATGAGGGCCCCACGCGCGGCGAGACGTTTGTGACCCGCAAGATCACACGTGCGGTTGCAGGTATCGAGCGAGGCTTTCAGTCCGCCCTCTATCTTGGAAATCTGGATGCGAAACGCGACTGGGGGCATGCTCGCGACTATGTGGAGGGCATGTGGCGAATTCTTCAGCACGCCGAGCCAGACGACTTCGTCCTCGCCACGGGCGAAACCCACTCGGTTCGAGAGTTCGTAGAGCGTGCCTTTCGGGCAGTCGGCCGCGTCATCGTCTGGGAAGGTAAGGGGGTGAACGAGATCGGCCGGGATGGCAAGACAGGAGGGATCCTCGTCCGAATCGACCCACGCCATTTCCGTCCAACGGAGGTCGATCTCCTGATGGGAAATCCGGCGAAAGCCCGCTCAAAGCTCGGCTGGTCGCCGAAGACGACGTTCAGCGACCTCGTGGCGGAAATGGTGGCCGCCGATCTGAAACGTCTGGAGCGAGAGAGCTGGCATATGGACAGTAGCGTCTAGAAAGCGCCACCGGTCATGAACAACACTTACCGGCTCTGTGATGTGCGTCTTGGCAGCATCAATATCGTCGCAAACGCGACCGGCAAGATCGTGCCAAGCGGGCGCACCAGCCTTTAGAGAGGGGCGTTGTCCGCGCTACCCACGTGCGCGATGGACAGAGCGTGAAGGCTGGCGACCTTCTGTTCGAGTTCGACCCGACCATGACGGAAGCCGACGAGGATCGCCAGCAAAGCGATCTCCGTTCGGCCGAACGCAACACGCCGCTGCGCGCGGAGCCGCAGACGATCCGCTTGCCGCCTTCGGGGCCGTTCCGGAAAATCGACTTGGCACGCCGGGAGTTGCCGGTCAGCGTCCCCAGTTGAAGTTCTCCGACTCCAGAAAAGCGCTTGGTTCACCTCGCTTTGGGAGTATTTCGGCCTAGGCGTGCCTGCAACTTCACGAAAGATAGACCCCGCCAATTCTGGACCTATGGGCCTGCGCCCTTGGCAGAGTGGGCGGCAGCCGCTCTCGTCCTGTCCACGAATGACATCTCTCATTCCGGCGAGACCTGCCATCGGCGGTTGAACGCCAGGTTGCGCGTGAGGTATCGATCTCGCGGACGTGCGTTCGGGTACTCGCCGTTTGTGTCGGTCCAATCAGAGCGCGGCGTAATCCGTCATTCCTTCTCTGAACAGACGACGTTCCGCTGATTCCTTGAAAGCCGTGAGAAGGCGAGCCAGCCTCCGAAATGCCTTTCGTCGCCATTCTCGCGGAACCGGAACTTGAACGCGGTCACCGGCATATTGCCGCCCAGCCCACCCTTGTCGTCAGCCCGAGCAGCACGCACGAGACATCCTTTCGGTCGCCGACAGGCATGCTCCTATTGGACTAGGGGTGCCAATCGGGGCGTTAGGGCTACCCCAATTCATGAAGGAGCCTCCCGCCCGGCAGCGTGCTACGTCTGTCTGCGCAAGAGCCGAGCAAAATGCGTGACCCAGGACACAGTCGGACAAGCCAGGCCGAACACATTCGTCTTCGTCGCGAGATGTTCGAGGCTGTCGATGCCGTGCTGCGCCGCAATCCAGAGGTCGGAGCCTACAACCAGAAATTTTGAGAGGCCTGGATCATGCCGGAGCGGATCGTCAGTTTTGTGATGAGCGGGGGCGTCGGCTCGCGGCTGTGGCCGCTGTCACGCGAAGACAATCCCAAGCAATTCCACGACCTTTCGGGCGACGGCTCGATGCTTGCGAAGACTGTCCGACGCCTCAAGACGCGCTCGGACGGCGAGACGCCGATCTATCTGATAGCCTCCGAACGGCATGCCGACCGCGTTATCTCGGACATCGGTCCGCTCGGCCTGAACGGCGGCAGACCGATTTTCGAGCCCGTCGGCCGCAATACCGCCGCTGCGGTGGCCATAGCCACGTTGCAGACGATCTCCGAATATGGCGGTGACGCGCTTGTGCTCGTGGTGCCCTCCGACCATCAGATATCGACCGAAATGCAATTCTGGCAAACCGTCGAGGCTGGCATGCCTGCCGCCGATTCAGGAAGCATTGTCGTATTCGGCATCAGGCCGACCCATCCCGAAACCGGATACGGCTACATCGAGGTTACGGCAAATGGTGACGGCGGGGCCGCCATTTCACATTTTGTCGAAAAGCCCAATGCCGAGACGGCCCGCAAATATGTGGCTTCGGGAAGATTCTACTGGAACGCCGGCATCTTCCTGTTTCGTGCCGACACGATGCGGAAGGCATTTCTCGAGTTCCGGCCAGACATCTGGGACACCGCGGAACGGGCCCATAAGGCTGCACGGACCGACGTCTTGGGCATCTACCTGCCCCAGGGCTTCTATTCGGCTGTCCCGTCAACGTCGATCGACTACGCAGTCATGGAGCATGCACGCGGTATTGCGATGGTTACGGCTTCCTTCCGCTGGAACGACCTTGGATCGTGGCAATCGCTGCTCGAGGCCAGCCCGACGGACCGCGACGGCAATGTCGTAATGGGCGACGTTGTCGCCATGGATTGCGGCAACTCCTATCTCAGAAGCCAGGGCAGACTGCTGACAGTCATTGGAATGAAGCATGTGGCGGTGGTGACGACACCGGACGCGGTATTCGTCGCTCCTGTCAGCCACAGCCAGAAGGTGAAGAAAGTCGTCGAACAACTCGAGAAGAGCGGACGCCTTGAAACGAAGTTCACGGGGTCGGACGACCGGGTCATCATCAGCGGGTCATGGCGCAAGCGGGTCGAGCACTGGCTCTTCAACGAAACCCTGCCGCTGTGGTCCACTGCAGGTGTCGACGATGCGAATGGCGGCTTCCACGAGGCGCTCGGTTTCGATGCAAGGCCGTTGGGCAAACCCAAGCGCATGCGGACGATGGCTCGCCAGATTTACGCGTTCGCGGTGGCCAAAGAACGCGGCTGGGTTGGACCGGCCGACAAGCTCATCGACCACGGCATCGAGTTCATCGCCAAACACGGCCGCACCGAACGCGGTGGCTGGGTGCGCACCCTTAATTCCGATGGCAGCGTGGCTGACCCGACGGAGGACGCCTACGACCATTCCTGCGTGCTCCTGGCGCTTGCCCATGCTCACCGATGCGGCCATCAGGATGCCCTGCAGCTGGCACAAGAGACGTTCCATTTCATCGACACCCATCTCGAGGACGTCAGCCTGAACGGCTTCCTCGAGATCCCCGGCTGGAAGGGGGTGCGGTTCTCGAACCCACACATGCACATGCTGGAATCCTTCCTTGCCTGGCATCGCGTCACCGGCGAGCGTGCATATCTCCGTCGGGCGGCACGTGTCGTCGATCTCTTCCGGTGCCATTTCTTCGATCAGGAGAGCTGGACGCTTGGGGAACATTTCGATGTCGATTGGCTACCGTTGCCGGGAGAGGAGGGACAGTGGACCGAACCAGGGCACCATTTCGAATGGGCCTCGCTCCTCATCGATTTCGCGCGGGCAAGCGGGCAGAAAGACTTGGCAGCCTATGCAAGGAAGCTCTATTCGTCGGCGATCGCCAGCGGATTGAACCGGGCCACGGGCCTGGCTTATGCAGCCGTGTCGCGGCAGGGAATTCCCTTCGACCGGCTCTCCCGCAGCTGGCCGCAATGCGAAGCCGTCAAGGCGGCCGTCGCCCTGGACGGCATCGGCGGGCCTGATCTGAAACCTGAGATCGAAGCTCGTGTCGCCCGCCTCTTCAAATGGCATATCGATCCCGCACCGCTAGGCTTGTGGATCGACAGAATTGACGAGCGCGGAAGGTCACTGGCGACGGAGGTGCCCGCGAGCATTTTCTACCACCTAGTGACGGCCTTGATGCAGTATCTGGACAAGACCGCAGGGCAAGTCGAACCTTTCCCGCTGCCAGCTTTGGATGTGAGCAAAAGCGTTGCGATGCAGGGTTACGGCTGACCCAACCGTCCGCCATAGCTCCGTGTTGGTCAAACGACCAATAACGAAACTAGTACAAGGATCGGGAGGAATACCCATGAAAGTGACAATCCTGGGAAACTGTCCGCCCCATGCCTACAAGGGATTGATGCAAGGCTCAGACCGAGAAGCTGCAATCAAGGCGGTTTTGGAAAGCGTTGATGGCAAGGTATCCGGTATGATGTTTACTCGCGGCGCCTATGATATTGTCATCAATGCTGAGGTTCCGGACCAGGCCGATGGGATGGACCTAGCACTGGCGGTCCGGGCAAGCGGCTGGATAAACGACCTGGTTGTCCTCGAAGAACTCGACATGAAGGCGGCGCTCGCAGCTGCCAAAAAGGCTGCCGGCGTTTACAAGCTCGCCGGATGATTGGACTGGCTGTACATTGAAGGCAGCACGGTTCCGATTGAACGCGCCGTGCTGCCAAGTCTCAAGGAAGACACGCTGGGGTTTCGGAAAGCCGAAGCAGGCGCGGCATTGGTTCTGCTTCGATACCGCGCCGACAGCGAACGCGCCCGGCTCAGGGGTCAGAAACGGAGGTCATGCCGAGTTAATTTTGGAATGTACACCCTAGAAGGTGCGCTTGACGGATCGGCGAGGTCCGGTTTTGTAGAGGTTTCTTGTCGGAGCGCTTCTTTATCTAATCGGAGCGCGACAAGACAATCGAGATCACATTGTCAGTATCTGTTTCAGGTAGCTCGAACAGCATTGGCAAAAATTGGCCGCTCGGGCGGCGTTCTCATGATCACCGTCCCTAAGCGAGCTCGGACTTTACGACTTTCCAGGATACCTATGGTCCTGACGCAGCGGGTGGAGCTAGCCGTCACTTCCCTACACCCTGTGCGCCGCCACCAATCTCGCGTAGAAGGGCCCTGGCCGAACCCGGCCCTGCGACGCGAGAACTCCATGCGAATAGTGTTGCCCGTCCTGTTGCTCGGCGCCGCCCTCGCCAGCCTGTCGCCCGCCCGGGCAGCGGCCGGCGATTGCGGCGATGCCGCCGCGCTGGTGCAGCAGGCCTATCCCGAGGCCCGAAAGAGCGCCGATGGCGCCTCATTCACGCTTGCACCCCACACCAGCATCGCCTCAACGCTCCCGGAGAGCGATGCGCCATTCGGCCTGGCCTGCAAGATCTGGCCGGCTCATGACGACCTGCTTTTGGTCGCGGTACCGCTGATCGACAGCGCCAACAGCGACCACCTGCATGTCGGCGACATCGAGCTACTGGTCGTCGATAGAAAGAGCCTGCGGGTGCGCCAGCGCCTGCTCCAGCCTGGACTGATGACCGATGATGCCATCCCCATCCGCATGGTCGAATTCGACACCCGCCGTTATGCACTGGCCCCTGAGGTCACCGCCTTCGGCCTGCGCATCGAAATGGCAAACCATTCGCAGGCCACTCCCTTCACTGAAACCGACCTGCGGCTCTACGCCCTTGCCGACGATGCGCTTCGCTTGGTGCTCGACGGTCTCGTGGTGGCCGGCCATGGCGGCGATAGCGATGCCAGTTGCGCCGGATCGTTTCATTCCAGCCAGGTCAGCCTGGCGATAAGTCCGGCGAGCCATCATGGCTATCACGATATCACCGCGGTTGAGCGGTCGAATACCGATAATCCCTCCCCCGACCAGAATGGCGAATGCCAGTCCCATCCTGGCAAGCCTGTGAAGCGTACCTATCGGCTGCGCTATGACGGCAGCCGCTATGCGGTTCCCGCGGCACTCAAGGTGATGGGGTTGTGAGGCGGTCGCACACGTCCCTGCCTTGGTTCGTCAATGTCATCAATTCCAGTTGAACGGGTATCGACCGTTAATTCTCTCGTGCTAGGAGGCGCTCAAGGGGGCTCTTCTCAAAGGAGCTGATGATTTGTGGTGGTCAAGATTCAAAAGGGGTTTTGCCGGAACGTGGGACGACAGACTTGACGGGCTATTCTCCGCAAAGGTCGACTACACCGGAAAATCCATTCTCGATGTTGGCTGCAATATGGGTGTTGTCGCCTATGAGATATCCAAGCTGAAACCCAGTTCGATCCATGGGATCGACATTGCCAAGCCGCATATCGAGACTGCAAAGATGTTGTTGAGCGGCTCTCCGGTACATGCCAAGTTCGATCGCCTGAATCTTGGCAGCCGGCGCCTCGGCAATATCCTTCTACCCAAATACGACATCGTCCTGCTGCTGGCCGTCTATCAGCACATGCAGCGCAACATCGGCCCAGGCAAGGCGCGAAGGGTGCTTTCCAATATTGTGAGGCGCACGTCAAACGTCGTTGCCCGCGTTCCGCCTGGAACGGATGCCGAATTCATTGAAACGCTCTCTGACGAGGGTTTCCAGGTCAAGAGCACTCACACATCGCCTCTTGGTAGTCATGTGCTGGTGCTTGAGAAACCTGCCTTCGGAAATCCGCAGCCGTAAGATTTCGCATCGCCAGTGGGAATCTGCCCCACTAACATCCCATGTGTCAGCAGCGGCGCCGACCCGCTGCTGGCTGCAACTCGGCCCGGAGCGCCCATTCGCCGGGAGAAGCATCTCGCGGCTGCGGTGTTCTCTGCCACTGCCTTAACAGACTGGATGCGCCCGTTGGCGTAGGTGACGAATACCAATTTGGCCGCCACGGCGAGAGCACTGGCCGTCCCGCCTGCGGTCAGCGCGCCGCCGGTGTCGAAATTCAGCCATGTGCGCTATCAGCTCGC
Organism: Mesorhizobium sp. M0184; assembly: GCF_040322215.1. Lineage (NCBI taxonomy): Bacteria > Pseudomonadati > Pseudomonadota > Alphaproteobacteria > Hyphomicrobiales > Phyllobacteriaceae > Mesorhizobium > Mesorhizobium sp. M0184. The sequence continues at coordinate 62,690 of NZ_JAMYSZ010000019.1, read as the reverse complement.
AGGCGCCCGTCCAGCGCTCTGGCTCAGGGCGCCGGGCGAGTGAACAGGGTTCGGAATAGCTCCTCAGCACGCCGCAGTCCTTCATCTGTCAGAACCACTGACTTCGCCTTGTTTGCCGGATTCGCGATCAGCCCCTTCTCGTGCAAGCGATCCAGAGCATTCCAATCCAACCCCTTCCAGGCGCGCCTCTCTTCATGCAGCGTCAGCCAAAGCAGGCCCATAACGGCGTCGTCGATCTTGTCGGTGTCGATCTCCATGCAAGCAGTTTAACACGCGAAAGCGCCGCTGCACGATCCACACCGGATGGTTGCTCCCTGCCACGAGCGTTCGCCTGAAAACAAGTGCCTCACTCAGGCGTCGCATCCGCGACGGCGTCATTGGGGGGCGACGAGCCGGGAACGGGATTGGAGTTCATCATGATGCCTAAGCGGCCGTAGCAGCGTTGCCGCTGGCAATGAAATGCGGATTGGCGAAATCCTCGTCGTCGCTCTGGTTGCGCTGCAGGCGAGCGGCTGACCGTCCAGCGTACGCGTCATGCCGCCGGCAGCGCGCAGTACCACGTCACCCGCCGCAGGGTCCTCCATAGTGCGGCCGAAGCGCGGATACGTTTTGCGGGACGCTTTCTTTTCCGACCCGCTCTCCGACCGCAGAAGTCTCAACCTTGCCAGAGGTGAATTTTTGACCCCTGAGCGGTTAATCGCGGAGCGCATTCCGGGCCACAACCGACTTTGCGACATCCCTTCACTGATTCACTGCCCGTCCAGCGCCAGAATGCGAAATCCGCTGTGAGGGTCGGGGCTTCGCAACAACCGCTCAAGGTCGTTCCGAATTGCAGGGCTGACGTGTTTTCATCGAGCCAAGACTGACTCTGGTACCTTGCCGGGAATGAGCTATAGTTCACATACTAAGACGGCCGGGCGCTTGCACAATGGCTGGACTGGGTGAACAGATTGCGCGTCAGCAGCGCACCATGGGACCGCTCCTGGTGGCGGCAGTGGTCATCGGCCTTGTCGGTCTGCCCGTCGCAGCCTGGCTCGACCTCCGAGACCTGTCGGAACGGATGCTGCGCAGGCAAGCCAGCGAAATCAGCCGCATCATCGACGAAATGCGCGGATTCTACGGCAGCGACGTCGTGGGACGCGTGCTGCAAGCTAACGGCGCCGTGACTGCGACGCACAACTACCGGGACGTCCCAGGCGCGATCCCTATTCCAGCAACCCTCTCGATCGAACTCGGCAAGCGCATCAGCGCTCACGACGGCTCGGTCAAATATCGGTTCGTCTCGGATCTGCCTTTCAAAGGTCGCGCGCCCCACCAGCTCGATGCGTTCGAGCGGAATGCAATCTTGGCTTTGCGCGCCAACCCGAAGGAGCCGATCATCGAGGTCTCGGGCTCACTGTTTGACCGGCAGGTCCGCGCCGCGGCCCCTGTTGTAATGGGACAAGTCTGCGTGACCTGCCATAACTCACACCCGGACAGCCCCAAGACGGACTGGAAGGTAGGGGATGTCCGAGGGATCCAGGAGATATCAGTCAATCAGCCTATCGCTGCGAACGTGCTGACCTTCAAGTATCTGCTCCTATATTTCGGTTTCGCGGCGGCGGCGGGCCTGACGTTCATTCTCCTGCAGCGTCGGCAGTCCGCGTTGATTCAGGGCATCAACAAGGAGCTTTCGGAGGCAAACGACTTCCTGGCCGCGATTTCATTGAAGATCGCCAAATACCTTTCGCCTCAAATTTACAAAAGCATCTTCAGCGGCCAGAAGGACGTCACCATCGCGACCGAGCGCAAGAAGCTCACGATCTTTTTCTCCGACGTCAAGGATTTCACCGCGATCGTGGAACGGCTCCAGCCTGAGGACCTGACGCTTCTCCTCAACGAGTACTTCACCGAGATGTCGACGATCGCGCTCAAACACGGCGGCACCGTCGACAAGTTCATCGGCGACGCGCTTCTTGTGTTCTTCGGAGACCCCGAGACGCAAGGCGTCGAGGAAGACGCGAGAGCCTGCTTGCGCATGGCTGTCGACATGCAGCGTCGGCTGGAGCAGTTGAACAGGGTGTGGCATGACCGCGGAGTTGAACGGCCCTTCCGAGCTCGCATGGGCATCAACACGGGCTATTGCAATGTTGGGAACTTCGGTTCCGACGATCGGATGGACTACACGATCATTGGAGCCGAGGCGAACTTGGCGGCCCGGCTGCAGTCGATTGCCGAGCCCGGCGGCATCTGCCTCAGCTATGAGACTTACGCGCTCGTGCGCGACCTTGTCCGGGCGCGTCCATTAGCACCGATTGCCATGAAGGGGATCAGCCGGGAGGTTGTCCCCTACGAAGTCGAGGGCCTCCTGGGTGAACTCGCCCAGCGCCCTCAGGTCATCAGCGAGCATGCGACTGGTCTCGACTTGTTCCTCGATGTTGAGGCAATCGACGAGAACGGGGTGGAGCGGGCGAAGAAACGACTTTCGGAGGCGCTCCTGGCCTTAACCATCCGAAGCAAGCCCGCCGCATTTTAGGCTCTTGAACGTGATCCAATCTGGACCGTGGCCAGCCAAGTAAAGTCCGGTTCAACACCGTTCAGCCGCGCCGGGTCCCGGCCAGGAGTTCGCGCGCATCATCCTCGTTGGTCATCAGCGCCGTCAGGGCCGAGGCGTCGATGAACATCAGTCATTCTCGTACAGGCTGTCGCGAAACGCCTTGTCGGCGGGCCTGCCGTGATCAGGCTTGCCCCGGGCTCGCAGATCACGGCAGAACCTGACGCCGATCTCTACGAGGGACGGTCTAGCCTGTTCGCGCTCAAGCTCATGCTTGAGCGCGGCATGGACGGCCTCTGTCAGACCAGTCCTTTTAAGTGCGGCGACCCGGCGGGCCAGTGCGTCGGTCTCGGGATTTTTGATGTGGAACGCCATGACTCGCTCGTATAGCCGTTCAAGTGCATCGGTATATAGCACACCGTGTGAAGGTCCGGGGAGCGTCGACCGGAAGGGTCACCAACGGAATCGGCCACGCCAACCGACCGAGTTGGCGGCTGCGCCTCGCTTGCCGCAGGCTGGATAGGGACCGAACCCTGTTGTTTACAGACCCCGAGCATATCTGATCGGTAAGCGGCGTTCCGGATACCTTTCGGGAGTGGCCGCGATCTGTGAGGTTGCCGATCCTGTATTGGGATTGGAGATCGGCTTGGGTCTGGACTTGACCGGTGCTCGACGAGCCGCTGGCTGAGATCACCGGTCTGCTCGATATCACGGTCGATGCCATGACGGGGCGAATCTCCTGCTGCTCCGCTGACTCGACGTTATATCAGGGGGCGCTAATTATCGGTCCTCGGGTCAAAAACCTTAGAAGGCCGACATGCTGAAACCATCGTGGAACAACGCTCGAGGAAACCGACTTCTATCTCTTTTTCGCAGCTATGCTGATCGTATCACAACGCGGCGGGTCACACGCAAACTTGATTCGTACGGAGATTGGCTGAGAGCCCTCACCCTGACACTCCTCCCGACGAGGAAGGCTCATCACTGCAATGCCTGCGATCGCGGTGTGGCGGCTTTTTACCGTTTCGGGCGATACACGCTTATTTGCCCGCTTTGTCATGCCCTGGATCGTGAGCGGTTTTTGATTTGTGCTCTAGACCGTAAGCTTCTCGGGCTTCCGGCGGGACCGCTTAGAATTCTCCAGATTGCGCCGAGCGAGAAGGGGCTTTCAAAGAGACTATCTCAGGCGGGCAACCTCATTAAAGGCGATATCGAGCCCGGACGGTACGGCCCCGATACCGTGCAGGTTGACCTAATGAACATGAACGGCATCAGCGATCTCGATATTGTCGTCTTGTGTCATGTCATGGAGCACGTACCTGACGATCGGCATGTTTTTCGGCAAGTTTGGTCATCCCTTAAGCCTCGAGGACAGGTCTGGATCCAAGTACCGCTTATCTATCGTCAAACGCTCGAAGCGACGCCATCCATGTCACGGAGCGAGCGCGACGAACGCTTCGGCGGATCAGATCACCTGCGAGCCTACGGTCCCGACATCAAGGAGCGTATCGAGGACGTGGGTTTTACGGTTGCTCGAATACATTCAGACCGTATACCTGCCGCCGATCGCGAGCGTCTTGGGCTTCTCCCCGATACTCTCTTTATCGCCGAACGGCCCGAGCAACACAATTCGGATTGAGAGCGCGAAGTTCCCGACGCCATCCTTGGTGGCGATCATCGCTACTGTGGGCAAGCGCATCGCGGATCGCGTCACGCTGCACATTCCGACAGCCAATTTCCCTATTCGATCGTCGATCCGAGAAGCTCTGATCGCGGCCAGCAGTTAATGTCACACCTGCGCTTTCACACCGGTCTGGAACTGCGCTTACCGGAGGGATAGGTCGTGCATCCGAAGAACGCCGGTCAGGTCTGACGCGGTCCTTTGGTATGCCCAACCAAGGTCTGTGGGGATTGAGCAGCCTTGCCGCTGGCGATAAAATGCGGATTGGCGAAATCCTCGTCATCGCTCTGGTTGCGCTTGCCGTAAGCGAGCGGCTCGCCATCCAGCGTGCGCGTCATGCCGCCGGCAGCGCGTAGCACCGCATCGCCCGCGGCCGTATCCCACTCCATGGTGCGGCCGAAGCGCGGATACACGTCCGCCTCGGCGCCGGCGACGAGGCAGAATTTCAGCGACGAGCCGACCGAGACGATCTCGGCGGCGCCAAGCGCGCGGATATAGGCGTCGGTTTCCGGCGTGTTGTGGGAGCGGCTGGCAACGACGGTCAGCGGCACCATACCGGCCCTTGCCGAAATCGACTGGCGATCGACGATCTCGTAGTCGTCATTGATCTCGATCGTTTCCGCTTTGCCCGGCCGGCCGGAAAAGAAGCGGCCGGTGCAAGGCGCGAAGACGACGCCAATCTCAGGCACGCCATGGCGAACCAGCGCGATGTTGACAGTGAAATCGGTCCGCCGGTTGACGAACTCCTTGGTGCCGTCGAGCGGATCGATCAGGAAAAAGGCGTCGCCGAGATCCGGCGCCATGATGCCGGCAGAGGCTTCCTCCTCAGCCACGCATGGAATCTCTGGAAAGGCGGCGCGTAGCCCGGCAAGGATGATCTTCTCGCTCTCGCGATCCGCCTCCGTCACTGGCGAACTGTCCGACTTTTGGTCGACCGCACAGCCGACACGAAAGACACGCATCACCTCGCGCCCTGCCGCCAAGGCAAGGTGCTCGAAGACGGCGAGCATCGCTTCGTCGTCAGATACCGCCGCCGCTATCATATTGGTCTTCGGCAATGTCCCGCTCGTTCAGCCAGTGTTCCAGGGCCTCTACCATCTCCTCGGCCGATCTGCCGAGGGTCTTGAGATGGATTTCGGGCTTTTCCGGCACCTCATACGGTGAATCGACGCCGGTGAAATTCTTGATCTCGCCGTTCAATGCCCGCGCATAAAGCCCCTTCGGATCGCGCCTGGCGCATTCCTCGAACGGGGTGTCGACAAACACCTCGACGAATTCGCCGTCGGCCATCAATTCGCGCGCCACGCGCCGCTCGGCGCTGAACGGCGAAATGAACGACACGATAACGATCAGCCCGGCGTCGGCCATCAGACGCGCCACTTCGGCGACGCGGCGAATGTTTTCGACACGATCGGCGTCGGTGAAACCGAGATCGCGGTTGAGGCCGTGACGGACGTTGTCGCCATCCAGAATGTACGTATGGCGCCCAGTGGCGAACAGCTTCTTTTCGAACAGATTGGCGATCGTCGACTTGCCCGAGCCCGAAAGCCCGGTGAACCAGAACACCGCCGGCCGCTGGTTTTTCATATCGGCGCGGGCGCGTTTGCCGACATCGAGCGACTGCCAGTGAATGTTTTCGGCGCGGCGCAGCGAATGCAGGATCATGCCGGCGCCGACCGTGGCGTTGGTGATGCGGTCGATCAGGATGAAGGCGCCGGTGGTGCGGTTTTCGGCAAACGGATCGAAGGCGATCGGCGACCGCGTCGAGATGTTGCAGATGCCGACTTCGTTCATTTCAAGCGACTTGGCCGCCTCATGGGCAAAGTCGTTGACGTTGACACGGTATTTCAGGTCGGTGACGGTGGCGCTGGTCTGGTCGGTCTCGGTGCGCAGGATGTAGGAGCGGCCAGGCAGCAGCGCATGTTCGTCGAACCACACGATATTGGCGGCGAACTGGTCGGCGACCTGCGGCCGCGCCGCCGGCGATACCAGCATATTGCCGCGCGAGACTTCCACCTCGTCGTCGAGGACAAGCGTGATGGCCTGGCCGGCAATAGCCTGCTGAAGATCGCCGCCATGCGAAACGATGCGCCTGACGTGCGAGGATTTGCCGGATTTGGCGACGACTACCTCGTCGCCCGGCGCAACCGAGCCGGAGGCGATGGTGCCGGCGAAACCGCGAAAATCGAGATTGGGCCGATTCACATATTGGACCGGAAACCGGAATGGCAGTTCGACCGCGGCCTCGTCGACCGAGACGGTTTCGAGATGTTCGATCAGCGTCGGGCCGGAATACCAGTCCGTCCTATCGGAACGGCCGGTAACGTTGTCGCCATAGCGGGCCGACATCGGAATGGGCACGATTGTCTGGAAGCCGAGCTCACGTGAGAATTGCGCGTAATCCGCGACGATCTTTTTAAAAACCGCCTCGTCGAAGCCGACAAGATCGATCTTGTTGACGGCGAGCACAATGTGGCGGATGCCAAGCAGCGAGGCAATGATCGAATGCCGCCTGGTCTGACGCAGCACGCCCTGGCGGGCATCGATCAGTACGATGGCGAGATCCGCCGTCGATGCACCTGTCGCCATGTTACGCGTGTATTGTTCGTGGCCGGGCGTGTCGGCGACGATGAACTTGCGCTTTGGCGTGGCGAAGAAGCGATAGGCGACGTCGATGGTGATGCCTTGCTCGCGCTCGGCCTCGAGGCCGTCGACCAGCAGCGCGAAGTCGACGTCGTCGCCGGTGGTGCCGTGCTTGCGCGAATCGCGCTCGAGCGTGGCCAGCTGGTCCTCGAAAATCTGCTTGGTGTCGGAAAGCAGGCGCCCGATCAGCGTCGACTTGCCGTCGTCGACCGAGCCGCAGGTCAGGAAGCGCAGCAGCGACTTTCGTTCCTGCGCCGCCAGATAGTCGCGGACACTGTCGGTCGGGGCGAGGCTCTTGGCCATGATATGGTGCATGCTCAGAAATACCCCTCGCGCTTCTTCTTTTCCATCGAGCCGGCTTCGTCGCGGTCGATCAGGCGACCTTGCCGCTCGGAAGTGCGCGCCGTGAGCATTTCGCCGACTATCGCCTCCAGAGTGTCGGCGTCCGAGTCGATCGCGCCGGTCAGCGGATAGCAGCCGAGCGTGCGGAACCGCACCATCCGGTTCTCCACTGTTTCGCCGGGCCGCAGCTGCATGCGCTCATCATCCCTCAGGATGAGCATGCCGTCGCGCTCGACGACCGGCCGCTCCTTGGCCAGATACAGCGGCACGATCGGGATGTCTTCCTGGAGAATGTACTGCCAGATGTCGAGCTCGGTCCAGTTCGACAACGGGAACACCCTGATCGATTCACCAGCAGCGATGCGGGTGTTGAAAATCTTCCACATCTCCGGCCGCTGGTTCTTCGGATCCCAGACATGCTGGGCGTTGCGGAACGAGAAGATGCGCTCCTTGGCGCGCGACTTCTCCTCGTCGCGCCGCGCGCCGCCAAAGGCAGCGTCAAACCCGTATTTGTCGAGCGCCTGCCGCAGCGCAACCGTCTTCATCACATGCGTGTGGGTGTTTGAGCCGTGGTCGAACGGATTGATGTTGTCGCGCACGCCGTCTTCGTTGACATGGACCAGGAGGTCGAAACCGAGCTTTTGCTGCATCTGGTCGCGAAAGGCGATCATCTCGCGGAACTTCCAGGTCGTGTCGACATGGAGAAAGGGAAAGGGCGGCTTGGCCGGATAGAACGCCTTCATCGCCAGGTGCATGAGCACGGACGAATCCTTGCCGACCGAATAGAGCATCACCGGCTTGGCGAAAGCCGCGGCCACCTCGCGAAAAATATGGATGGATTCGGCCTCAAGCCGCTGAAGGTGCGTAAGTGCGATGTTCATGGACTGCGAACGTTCTTTCGTACCGACCCACGGAAGGGCCTGCATCGGGGGCGACCTTCAGCCGCCCGATTCAAACTGCACTTCCGGACAATCTATTCTCGCGGGCGTTCTAGCAGATCGTTCCTGCTCAGAACAATGCAAGACAAGCCTGCGGCTGAATGGTTCGGGAATGAATTTTCCATACAGCCGGCATAATCGGGAAATTTCTGCTCAGCGACTAGTTGCGCTTGGATGGGGCAGGAAAATATTGCCTGGGCTTAGGAAGCTGAGAGCAGGAGCCGGCAGTCAGGGCGCTTGCCTGACAGTCGTCCGCCTCACTCAGCCGACGACCAGCCGTGCCGACGAGGTCGCTAAGACGACGTTCCGATGGGAACAAGTAGCTTGTCACCGTTGTGGTCGATCTCGATCATCTCGCTCTTGCGACTCAAGCGTTCCGCAAATCCTTTGTGGAAGATGATAGCGTTCATATAAGCAAAGGTCATGGCCAGCGCCTCGGTCCGCAGCGGATAGTCGACGAGGGAATGAATGAGAAGAAACGATACCGAGAGGAATGCCGCCTTCTGAAGTGGGTCACGGCGAATCCTGGCCAATGCAATCAAAAGCAATACGAAATAACCTGTCATTAGCAGGATAGCAGGAACCCCACCTTCGAAGGCTAATTCAAGATAGTCGTTGTGAGCATGATTCACGTATTGCTTGAAGATCATGCCCTCCCTTTCATATATCTGATAGGCTTTCTGGAAATTTCCGAATCCAACGCCTGTCGCCCAATTGTCCTTGATGCCCTCGATTGTGGTTCGCGCAAACTCTACTCGCCCAAAAGCGGGATCGAGCACCTGTGCGTCCAGCTTGGTCCAGGCGCTCATTGTGTAGACCGAAAGCCCGATAAAAATCAGGAGAACACTGAGTCCACTCACCCTCGAACGGGCTGAGAGAAAGACCACGGATAACACGGTGATCGCCAACCCAATCAGAACACCGGCGCGGGAACCGGCGGCCAAAAGAAGCAGCAAAAGCGCGATCAGGCCGAAGGATCCAGCCAAGAGATGTCCACGGAACAGACCGTAATAGACGACGAAGGGGATAGACACAAAAAGCAACGCCGAAAAATGATTCACGTTGGCGAAAAGCCCGGCATTGATCGTAAAAGGCAACAGCCCGACAATAGCGACATCGTCGGAGAGCGAATATTGAATTGCTCCCGCCAAACCGTTGCAGATAACGCCCATGAAGAAAAACGGCAGGAGCGCGCTGACCTGCTCGGCACGCAAACGCAATACGGCCAAAAAAAACGCGGTCGCGGCCAAAAGGTAAAGCAGACATTCGACCGTGCGGCCGAGCCCAACGCTGATGAAGCGAAAACGGCTTTCTCCAACCCAGGGATCACCAAACAGCAGCTCCGGCCGAAACCCGTTGAAGGTGCCCGCCGGCAGCGGGAGGATTTGGAGAACCGACAACGCCACGGCGAAGATCAGCAGCCACAAGACAGAACGGGGGCTTCGTTGGCCAGAGGTTCGCGAGAATATGGCCGCCGCCGAGACAATTGCCGCGACCTCAATCAGAGTGTCCGTGTAAAGGCCGCTGGCCGTACCACCGCCGATCAGCAGCGATACAACCAAGACCAAGCCGAGGAGATATTTGTCCCATTCCGACGGCCGGTGGTTCAAGACGGATTTCTCTCGATGCTCAATTTGTGCATTACTAGCGTTCCGACATATCGAAATCGCCAGCTCTCGGCAATGGCGGCAGTCCGCAGCGTCAATACTTGGATGGGGCAGTCAGTCGGCCCAACCGGAAAATCCAGACTCAGCCTTTGACGGTTGTATGTGCCCTCCGGAATGTTGAACCGTGCGATCTCACCGGCCGGCCCCAGACATCTGATCGACCAGAACAACTCCTTTGGAAGCTTCAGGTTGCGTGCAGAGGCGAACAGCGAAATCCTATAGGAGCCTGGGGGCAGCGCGACGTACTGCTGAAGGGCTGTGTTCTTGACCGGTGTGTTCAAAAACCGGACCGTCGCACCACTCTCGCCTTCCACCGCATCCTGGGATGTCGCAAATGTAATTTCCAGGCCCGATTGATCGCGAGTCTGCCAATCGAACGGTTTGCCGCCGGCGACCGGCTCAAACGTGCCGTTGAAAATATATCCAACCAGCTTCCGCTCTTGATCGGACAGGCTGAAAAGAAATAGCCGATATGCCGTTCCATATTCCCTCTGGCGAAAATAGCCGTTGATGACGGCACTGAGTTCGCCTGAATTTGGTGGCGCGTTTGATCCGGTCAAGTCGAGCAGCAGCCGATTTGCGAAATCGAGCCCCTCGGAGGTTTTGCTAAGGGTGTAGATCAGACTGACCCTCCAGGGCGCCTCCGCCTTGATGGCCGTCAGCACGGCTTGGTATCCATCGGGATCTGAGAGGATTTTCGGTAGGCCATCGGAGATCGCCGGAAATTGGTCTGGCCATCGCCGCAGCAATGTGTCGATCTCGCCGACAGCCCTTGACAGATCACCTGTCTCGGTCGAGTGGCCGATAGACCTCTGGAGCGCATGGATTTCCGTCTTGGACAATCCTAGGGCCTGGTCGAAAAGCTTATAGGCTTCGTCTTTCTCGCCTTGCCGGTATTTGATCTCACCGATCAGGCTGTAGAGACGTGCGTCGGCCAGATTGAAACGAAGCGCATCCTTGGCCCTGGCAAGCAAGGCCTCAAGGTCCGGAGCGTTATTCGTGTCGTTCAGATCGCTGGTGATCTCGCTTATCAGCGCATCGACGTTCAGCGGATCGAGCGCGAGAGAAACGGCTGGCGTTTCCGTTTCAAGAAATCGACTTAGCCCGATCGAGGAAGCCACCAACACGAGAACGGACGCGACGAACCAGACGACTGAATGCCGGAGACTTTGCATAGGCGCGCTGGCTTGCTCCATCATCGACTTTGCCCTCAATCTTCGGAGTACTCGTGTCCGTGCCGTAGTTGTAGTACTGATAATTCATATATTTGTAGGCGTAGTTGTAATCGAATTTGTTCACCGCAAACTTTGACATAGCGGCTCCGACCAGGTTCGCGCCGGCGGCTCGCAGGCGCTTCAGCGCGGTCTTGGCCGACTTACGCGTCACCTGATTTGTAGAGATGACCATCAATGTGCCCTCAGCGAGCCGGCTGAGAATGGGAGCATCCGAAAGACCAACGATCGGCGGAGCGTCGATGATGACAACATCGAAGCGCTTGCCAAGATTGGTTATGATCAGGGCCATCTTCGGGGAAGAGAGCAGATCCGCGGGGTTCGGCGGAATCGTTCCAGAAGTCAGAACGGTCACGTTGGGATATTTGGTCGCCCTAAAAATGCTAGCGAGATCCTCCTTGCGAACGGTGTTTGTCAGCAGATTGCTGAGCCCGATCGTGTTGTCCAGACCAAACAGGCGATGAAGGTTCGGCTTCCGGAGATCGCCGTCGACAATGAGTACTCTTGCGCCAAGTGCTGCAAAATCCTGGCCGAGTTTGAACGACGTGGTCGACTTGCCTTCCGAAGGCTCCGAACTCGTGACGACCAGCGATCGTGGCGCGCCTTCCGCCCCGGAAAATTGCAACGATGTCCGAAGCGAGCGGTAGGCCTCGGACAAGCCGGACTTCTGATCGGCGATAGCGCTTACGAGTTCCCGGTCATCGACGAGCGGCAAGATGCCGAGCATTGCCAATCCCAGCTCTTTTTCAACCTGCTCGGGATTGGTAAAGGTGTTGTTCAACAGCTCGATGACATAGATGACGGATGCGCTCATAGCCAGGAAAAGAGCCAGTGCGATCGCGACGTTGATGCTCAGGCGCGGCGAATATGGGCTATTCGGCTGGGTGGCAAAGTCCACGATTGCGGCGCTTTGCGTCTTGAGTTCGGAGCTAACACCAACCTCGTTCAGCTTGGCGATGAGGCTGTCGTATTGCGACCGGTTTGAATCTACTTCGCGCTTAAGGATGGTGTACTTGATGTTCTTATCGTTGAAGACAACCTGCTGCTTTTCCATTTCGGCAAGTTTGCTCTTAAGATCGGCTTCCTTGTTCTGTGCCTCCTGGTACTTCAACCGTAAAGAATCCGTAATGGCCAGGACGCCATTGGTATAGAGCCGCTGCAACTCCTTAATCTGCGACTGGAGCTGCTGCATTTCCGGAAAGCCGGGCTTGAGAATGCCCAACTTCTGCTGATACTGGCTCGTCAAGTCCGCGAGCTTATCGCTCAGCTTCTGCAGTCCTTCGCTTTCCAGCACGGGAGCGAGGCTCGACCCGCGGCCTTTATCAATCTGGTCCACGACCCGCCCGGAATCGAGGCGGTCCTGGATCGCGGTCGCCAGAGCAGTGTTCAGCGCCTCAATGTTCGATCCTATCAGCGATTTATCGTCGCCAGTTATCGTTATGCCCGCATCCTTTGCATAAGCGACCAACTCCTCTTCGGATTTCTGGAGCTTTTGTTTTACTTGCAAAACCTGTTCCTGAATGAATTGCCGTGCCAGGTCCGAAGTCTCACTGGTTTGATCGAGGCGTTGATCAATAAAGCTTTGCGCAACCTGGTTGGCTACGTCGCTTGCATATTTCGGTTTCTGATCGACAAACGTGATCGATAGCAGACTCGTGTTCGGAACGACGTTGACGGTGAGATCTCTTAGAATGCGTCCGATCGCAATGGCTTCGCGTTGCTCCGGAGTTTTCTCCTGAACGGTGGGCGATTTGGAAATTCCAAACGCGCGATAGAAGATGTTTCCGAGGGAAAAATCCGGCGTAGGGAAGAGGAAATCTGGCTTTTCGCTAAGCCCAAGCTGGAAGGCAACGCGCTGGGCCAATGCACGGCTTTTGAGCTTTTCACGAGCCGTCAAGAAGGCCCGAACGTCCGCGTTTTCAGAAACCACTTCGATGTCCTGGAAGACCTTGGCCGAAGGGACCAGCACCTCCAATTGCGTGGTTGCCTGATATTTTGGCGTCTGCATCATGGTAATGATGACGCCGGCGACAAGCCCAGCTGCCGCCATCATGACGATCAGCCAGCGGTACTGGACAACGTAAAAGAGCAACTTTAGCGGGCTGAAGCCCTCATCCTGCTCCGAGTGGTCGCGACCATAGGGGCTATAGTTTTGCGCACCGTCGTAATAGACGTCCGCGGACAACGCCTGGCTATGTCCTGGGCCTGCAATTTGATGCTGTCTGTTACGATCGAGCATGGTGCGAGGTAATCCTAGGTTTGTCTGAATTCCGAAAAATCCAACCGCGATTTATAATCCTGGGATCACCGCAAGTCGGGCTGCACTTGAGGCGACACCGAGGGCATCCTTGAGATTGTTCATCGCAATTTTCGACTTCGAGGCGAAAACGACAATCTTGTCGCCACCATAGATGCGTGGATTGCGGCTCTTGCCACCACGAATCTCCTCGACGTTGTAATTAGCAACCAATGTGTTTGGCCCGATATTGCGATACACAAAGACCTTTTTTGCATCCCCAACGGTATTGAACCCTCCGGCAAGGGCGATCGCATCGATGAGAGAAGAATTGCTCGACACCGGATAAATACCGGCCCTGTTGACTTCCCCATCGACGGTTATGCGCTGTCCGATCGATTCCTTGACGAAAATCGTGACGTCAGGCGACTGCAGGTATTTGGCGCCGTAAGTGGTCTCGATCTCCTGCTCCAACTGACGGACGGTTTTCCCTGCCGCGGTAATGGTGCCAATAAGCGGAAGCGAAATCTGGCCAGCAGAGTCCACTTGAACCGTTCTATTCAAGTTGTCGACCTGAAACACGTTCACCTCGAGCACATCGTTCGGAGATAGAGGCTGCTCGCTGCCGTTCTGTGTATTTTGCGGCGCAGGCAGTTCCTTCACCACCCGCAGAGCGCCGCCACCTGAAAGTGGCGTGGACGATGATGTCAATTGCAGCGCATCAACGGACGAAGATGGTGTCGTCGACGAAGTGCTCGTGCATGCCGACATCGCGAGTGAAGCGAGAAGGACCAAAGCCGTGCCCATATGGCTTGCGAAACGGAAAATCCCCATCACGCTGTCCCGCCCTTGAACAAACGGGCAAATCCCCCAAACCGGCTGGCGTTGCCAGTGTTCTTCGGACGTGCTCTTCCGACCGGCTCGACGCGCCGGTTCGCCAGGATTTCGCCGGGACGTTTCAGCACCATATTGCGGGCCTCCTCTTCCCCGCATCGTTTGGCAGCAGCCGCAACCGCCTGCGAAAGCCCAGGCCGACGGCGCGTAGCGCTATGAGTGTCCGATGCGATGATATCCACCCTGCCCTCGTCAATCAGCTTTTCCGAATAATAAAGCGCCGTGCGTCCAAAAGCACCAATAATCGAGTCTGCGGTAAGCTGGATAAGGCAGCCCACTGCGTTCAACCTCTCGATAACGTCGTAATTCGTTTTGATCCAGGTCAAACGCTCGGGGTGAGTAAGAATCGGGATGAAACCGGCGTTTATGAGGCGCAGAACAAGATCCTCCATTCGTGGAGGTAGAACATGATGGGGCGGTTCGAACAGAAAATAGCGGGACCTGTTTAAAGTTGGCACACTGCCGGCGGCCAATCGATCCGGAAGATCCGGCGCTATGTGAACATCGGCACCGACGTAAAGAGCAAGTGGTATGGCGGCGCGGCGCAGCGCCTGATGCAACTCTTGAACCGCCCGGACGATGTTCGATGTTCCGTTATCGTATACGCCCGGCGTCACGTGCGGCGTGCATGCCATGTGGGTCGTTCCGTCGGCTGCCGCCAGTCGAGCCATTTCCAACGATTCGGCAAGACTGGGTGAGCCATCGTCAAGGCCGGGCAAGATATGGGAATGCAGATCGATCATCGACGTTTGTGACCGCAACGAAGCAACATGGCGACGTCATCGCAAAAAACCACAAACGCGTCACCCGCAGGGTAGCGGGTGACGCGTTTGTCGGCTTCATGCAATACGATGAATGCTAGGTCGCGGCTAGTGACTGACAGAATCGTCATCATGCAGACCGATGACCAGCGCCGCACCGCCGACAGCGGCGCTACCCAACCGAATTGGTGCGAGACCCGGTGTGTCCAGCGCTACGCGCATACCGCCTTCCATGGCCGCCTTCCAAGCGATCGACTTTGATGGTCGTCGGAATGTCGAGATCGCTATTCACACCGACACGCAGCAAAGCGAAAGATTGCGATTCGGTCACTGGGACGGACCAGCGCTCCAGCCTTCGCCCCGAGATATCCGCCGGCCTCAGACATCCGCATATCGCCTCGGCTTGAGCGACCTGACCAATACAGCAATATGCGCTCCAGACAATTCTGCTTCTGACAAAAGGTACGCAACAGAAGCCGCCACGCGCCTCTGCAGCCGTAGCCCTGTTTATGGCCAAACTCAGTCGCTGACCCCGTGGTCCTTGTCCGCCGTCGCAGCCAGAATACCGGCCCCAAGAGCCATGCCGCCAAAGATGAAGAGCGGCGTATTGTTATTGGTATTGGCATTGCCCGTTTGGGCGGTGTGCTCAGAACCCAGAACATTAAGGCAAATCTTGTTCTCAACACGGGAGATATCGAGGGTCGAATTGGCCGGCACGCTCAAATTGCAGCCACCGACATTAACCGAAGCCGATCCCTTGGCACCAACCACGACGCGGCTGCCGAAATCGAGCGCACCGCCCGCTTGCGCCGGGCCATAGCCAGCCACCTGGGAGACCATTACGTTGCCATTGACGTTCCCGATCGATCCAATCGGATTTACGCCGTTATAGGCGGTTGCACAGGTGCACGACCCGTCCTGCGCGAAAGACGACACCGGGGCGAAGCCGGCCAACACAACAACTCCGGCCAACGCACTTCTCACAACTAGGTTCATCCGCATCAATCCTTCTGTCCCACGTTACCTGAGGCCCACCCAACCGCTAAGGTACTCAAAAGCGCGTAACAGCTTTCTGCGCCAATTCCAACCCATTTCGCATATGCGAGATAATTTTTGGTTTCGGTGTGGTTGATAGAACACACCGTCAGAATATCGTAACGGGCCATCTTTACAGCCGGCTAATAGCGGGCTACCAGCGGACCGATCTGCCGCTACAGTCGCTCAGACACACTACACAAATCCTTGCAATCGACAATGTCGTGACATCGTCCGTCCAGCCTTCTTCCACTCGAGGCAAGAACTACGAGCCTGGCGCGCAAGACTTGTAGGTCGAGCCCGCCTGCGCGGGCTGCCCGCACAGAATGCCTGCCTCGACGAGCTTTGTAGCCAGATCCGTGCCGTCGGAGGTGAGGCACTGCACGACGACGGCGTCACGGAATTTCGGCGCGACATTGCCGTCGCACGGTGTCCCCAAGCCTACGGGTTTGCATGTCAATGCGAGTCCTTGATAGTCCCGGCGCATAGACTCGGTGACCATGACCTGCATTGACGGGGGCTTGGCAAATGCGACGCCGCACAGCACGATCTTGCGGCCGGCGACGCGCAGATCGTCGATCGATTGGACAGTAAGCTTGCCATCGAAGGATGTGAGAGCTGCCGCCGGCCTCGGCGCCTGCGCGCGAATATTCGTTCCCTTGTTGATGACGATGAACAGAAAGCCGCCCGCAAACAGCAACGCTATAAACCCAAGTGCTGCTACCTTCCCGATCGACAAAGGCCCTACTCCCCTTTCAATGATCAATGCGCGGCAGTTTTGGTCTTCTCGAACAAGGCTGCGAGTGCTGCCGCATAGTCCCGTCGGCGGGTCTGTGGCCGGCCTTGCAGCACGGCGACACTGTCGCGGACGAAGCGTTGGCGCTGCCCGGCTTCAAGGAGCCGCTCCGTCAGTGCTTACGCACGATCGGGTGCGAAGAAGAGCGATTCCGATGCCTGCTCGCGATGCAGTGGAATATCGGACAGCAACATCGGCGTGCCAACCGACTTCGCCTCCTCGACCGTGGTTGACCACCCCTCGAAGCCCCCCTCGAAGTGGGAAGGGTTTAGCCGCGACTTCGAAATGTGACGTGATGCCGTAGTGGCTCGTCAATGTTGGATGTCGTCCGCGTATGGTCAGTTCGACCTGTCGCCGCACGGGAAAGCCTCGGTCCCCGCATCGCGACTTCGATCCCGTAGTTCGGAGGACATGACTCGATCAAGGAATTTGTCGAAGCTCCCGGCTGGCGGCGAACACTGCAGGGTTTCCCCTATAAACCGTCCAAGCCGCTAAATTGCTAGTCGCAACACTACAAACTGTCAGAACCGCACCCTCGCCGACTGTCACCCCCGGCCCCACGACAGCTTTCGCCGCTATCCAAGCACCGGTGTCGATTTGTATTTTGCGCGTCCTCAGATCGAACGTCGGAGAATTCCAATCGTGGCTCCCTGTACACAGATAGGCGCCCTGTGACAGGCAACAGTTATCGCCTATGAAGACTGTAGCCAGATTGTCGATCCAAACCTCCTCACCAATCCAGGTATCGGCACCGATTGTGAGTCGCCAAGGAAATTTCACCCGCACACCCGGTTTAATAACAACACCATCCCCGATATTTGCACCGAACAGCCGCAAGAGAAACCGCCGGTGTGCGCTCCCCGGCAGCCAAGAACTCACGAACAGGGCAGACAGAAGCGTCCATAGCGCTTCGATCGGTAGGTTACGTCCACGCGCGAATTCTGCATTACGAAAATCCCGCAGGCGGATGGCCACGCGCTGAGCCGGCTGTGACGTTCGAGCCTCATTACCGACGGAAGAAGCCATGCCCTTTTTCACTCGATGTTTCCTAGATCATTCATTTATAAGATGCGACAATTCGCACCGTCGTCCTCGCAATCAAAGTCAGAATGACTCCTCGACTGCACGTTCCCATTTGGCGATCTCCGCACGAAGGGCGTACAGAAAGTTAGCTTGTCCATCTCGGTGGTAGCAATTATAGCCCGCTTCCCGCAGAATACGGTCAGTGAACTTGATATCAGACCGTGTTTTTGTAGAGGGAAAAAGCAGCCCGTCGAACTCAACCAGCAACTGCTTCGGGCGAATCCCCTTTTCGATGACGTCCCGAAGAACGGAAATTTCCGCTCCTTCGATGTCAAGTTTCAGCATTTCGAGTTGCTCAATATCGTTCTCTTCAAGTATATCTTGCAGGGTGACAGCAGGGACATCAATATAGCCGTCCGGCTGATCCAATCGCTGGCCATGTTGTATATTGACTATGGAGTGCGAAACATGGCGCGCGTCTTGGGGCGCAAAGAATCTAACCACCTCGCGTTTGCTCCAAATCGCCCTCTCGACGAATACGATTTGGCCAGGAAAGATGTTGCTTAGATCGTAGTTTCCGACCGATCGGCTCCCGCGGTACCCGCAATCTTCGTCGCCCGGCCGACCTTGGCTAACACGCTGTATCACCGATGTAACGTGTTTGACAGCGCGCGGCGTTGGATCGACGACTACAACCGAACAACCAAGTTCGCTGGCCATGCTGATGTCAAAGGAAATATCCTCACCAGCCCCGCAGCTGACGATTTTGCTGTCCCGCAATGAAGAGGTTTCGAAAACCGTCCAGCCTCCGTAACGAGTACCGAACCGCTTCAGGGTTAGTTTTGTCGGACTAATTTCAATTTTTGGCGAATACCACCAAATCTGAAGCTTTCTGCGCGCGGCATTCGCCACCGAGCCAACACCCTCTTGTCGCAACTTCGTGACAATCCTGCTGAGCATGAAAAAGTTATCCTAGGGAGGCGCGACGTGCTTTCAGCCACGCGATCAATCGATGCAAACGCAAGGCGGTTCCGCCGCGCGATCGTTCAGCCAGCGGTACACGCCCACTAAGGACTGAGCAATTGCCGGCCAGCAAAAGTCTCGGGCAACCCATTCCGCCCCACGCGCACCCATGGTGTGCCGTTGCTCCGAGGTCAGTGACATAGCTTGGCGCAGTGTTGCAGATAGCGGCTCGATGCCGTGGTCGATCCACCAACCGCAGCGGTTATCTTCCAGCCCATGCCAGGGTGCTCCCTTCGTCGAGATAACAGGAGTACCGCAAGCCAGGCTCTCGGCAACTGTCAGCGCAAAATTGTCATTGAGTGTCGGCAACACGAAAACTTCGGCATCTCGCATCAGCGCGTACTTCGCATCACCATACACGGGCGCCTCAAACTGGACATTCTTTAGGCCGGTATTGTCGGCGAGTTCCCGCAGTGCTTTCATGTGCCCGACCTCGTCGGGCCCAACAATTCTTAGATGCCAATTGGGAAAGCTGAGTTCGACATCCTTCCAGGCAATTATGAGGCGGTCGAGCCCTTTCTTGGGATGAACGCGGCCCAGCGAAAGAACGTAGGGGTACACGGCTTCATTCCTGGGTGCACGATTTGCCGCGCTTGGGAGCACGATCCCGTTCGGAACAATTGCAACTGGATGAGAGAGCCCATAGTCTCGAACTTCCGCGTGTTCCTGTTCGCTCGTAACATGGATGGACCTGGCAGAAGCAAAAACTGCATTTTGGTAAAGTGCGCTTGTGAGCCGCTTTTTTGAGCGCGAATAGCGCAGTGCCGCAGCTCCTAACATTCCATGCGGCGAGATCATATAGGGACGGCTCGTTAAGCGGGACCACTGCAGGACAGAGCGCGACGGGTGCATCCACAGTCCGTGGACGTGGACTACATCGGGTGCCCACTCGATAATACGGCGAGCCATCTCCGGTGCATAACCGAGGGCAGCGGGTCCGAGTACCGGGAGTGCGAGGACTGGGGCGCCTGACCAGGCTTCGCGGTCGCCATCAAGCCACAGCCGATCTTCAAGCCCAAATACCGACACCTCGAGTCCAGCATCGGCCAGGTTGCGCGATAACGCCTCCACCACAACAGAAACACCACCGCCGGCTTTCGACAGCCAACTTGTCGCAAACGCCACCCTCACAACGGCCACTCAGGGCCGATGCTGCCAGGCACCATAGCGGAACTGGTTACCTCAACCATGGCAATTGCGCATAACCCCCAGCATATGACGCACTTTGAGCTCGCTGCCCTCAATGTAGCACCGCGGATCGCGTTTTGGTCAAAGCGTTGTTGTAGGTGTTCAGCTAAGCTACCCCACCCTGACTCGTCAAATACACGTTTCAAGTGATGCGAACCATGACAATTTTGGCCGCGGAAAACTTTTTTGCGTGTGGGCCGACACCGCTAGCGAACATTGCGCTTTGCATGGCGTCTCTGAGCCTAAAGACTCCGCGGGGCACGAGATCTCTAACGCTTATATCTTCCGACTTTCGTCTTACTTCCTGCAACAACTTGCTCAATTGCTGAGCAGAAGCGCTCCGCCATGTCGGTGGCATTGAATGTCACGGCCGTAGTCTCGGCCGCTGAACGCGACATTTCAGTCAGTCGAGTTTGATTAGCTAGTAGGGCGGCAATGGTGATTGCTAGAGTATCAGCCTCGCCTCGCTGGAACGTCACACCGTTGCTGCCAGGTTTTAGTGCCGCAATTTCGGGCATATGCGCCCAGCGATTATCATGCACGACAGCCGGTAGACCATAACTCAGGCCGTGTATCAAGCTAAGTCCCACGCTGCCTGGATAGACGAATGCCTTGCACTGATTGGCAACAGTTGCGATTTGCTTCTCATCCACAGTACCACCGTGCCATGCAACACGATCGGTTATACCGATATCAGCACATCGCTTGCGCAGGCGCGCCTCGTCATGTCCGCTTCCAATCACATCCAACGTGACACCCTGACAACTGGGGAAGGAGAGCGCATCGAGTAGAATGTCGAGCTCCGCCTTCGGCGTGATTCGACCAATGAATAAAAGGTCACGCGGGCGACGCGCTATCGAATAGACTGCTCGAAGGCGGACAATTTCCTCAGTTTCAATACCGTTGTTGAGTCCAAATGCTGGCTTTTTCCTCCGATTGCCACCGCCAGCATAATATTCATCGACTTCTTGTTCTGTATAGAACACAATGGCATCTGGCACACGCATCAAGGCGTAACGGATTGCGGCGCCCCACGACCGGCTTGTGGCACTCCAATAGTGCCCCCACCAGATTGTATGCGCGCCCGACAACAGCCCCTTGAAGAGCAGGACAAGGGTCGAGAGGTTGCGAGGCGCACCGCATATAACCAGGACATCGCCACGCCTGACCGCTACCGAGCTTGCGCCTTCTTGCCAATCCAGCCCTAGCAGGAGCGGCCGCATGCGACCCAAGTCGCGCTGCCAACTCGGCCTATCCTCTTCCGATAGAACGTCAGATAGAACGCCTAGCTCCTGCTGATTCGATGCATAAACAACGAAGGTTGATCCAAGTTTGTTCGCCATACGCTCGAATAGAGCGCGCCGGTAATTCGGTATAGCAGGCTGGACGATGGTGATGTGCCGTTTCATGTCGATCGTCCCGAATGTAACATCACCAAGCCGCCAAAAGTCTTTTACACCGCTCCGCGCGACAGGGCTTTGGGCGTCGTTAGACTCGCATGTTCGGCCCGTCCACCATTCCAGCCAAATAATTTCAGGCCTCGGGTGACAAGCGCTGCTCTCGCCCTTGCGGCAGCGCGTCGATCACGCTTCCGTCAGGACGTTGTTCTGGGTGTTCAGCTACGCTACGGTTTCCTGACTCGTCAAGTTTAGCTGCTTATGAGGAACCTAACCATGCGAATCTCGGCCGCGCAAAAAATCGTCAGTAGGCAATACTGGACACTGGGCATCATGTTTTTCAAGACAGTATTCTGTTTGATGTGCCTTCTGGCCGGCATATTGCCGGCGATGGCGCAGACGCGCGCACCATTCAAGCTTTTCGAGGCTCTGACGTTCGTTGAAGGCCCGCCCGACTTCCACTCGTTCGGTTTCGAGCATCTTACGATCGCGTCCCCTCACGTTCTGGGACCAGATGTTCCCGACGCCGGCCAAGTGCAGAAAGCGTTGGCATTGCCAAGGAGCAACGAATTTCTCGCCATCGACATCGAAACCTGGCGCTTGATAGGCCCGGATCAAGCATCGTCTATCGCGAAATACCAGAAGACGCTTGGCGCCTTCAGAAAGGCAGACCCGAGCGTCAAGATCGGCCTCTATAGTATGTTGCCATACAGGGACTATTGGAGAGCAATCGGCCATCAGGGTGCTGCTGCACGGGACGAATGGAAGCAGCAAAACACCACTATCGCGTCCTCCCTAATCCCTTATGTCGATGCGCTCTACCCCTCCCTTTATACGTTCTATGGCGACAAGGACGCCTGGGTCATCTATGCGCAAGCCAACATCGAGGAAGCACGAAGAATCTCGCAAGGAAAACCGGTCTACTGCTTTCTGTGGCCACAGTTTCATAAGAGCCTGGCTTTTCTGCCGGGCGACTACTGGTATGCCGAACTGGACACCTGCAGGAGGCTGGCTGACGGGATCGTGATCTGGGGCACCATCGGCCGAAATTCGCCATATTGGCCAGCCAAATGGGATGAAAAAGCGGACTGGTGGCAAGCTACCTTGAGATTCCTGAGCGAGCTTGACCGAACTCCTTAGCTGCGGACCAACAGCTGCGGACCAACGGATTGCAGGCCTTATACACGGTCGTTGCATGTCCGACGCATCTGCCTTGCGGCGGAATACGTCCAGTTTATCTAGCGCCTCTGAGAGCGACGAACTGCGGATATGAGCGCTCCATCACGCGTCGATGTGCCCGCAAGTCAAATGACCTCATGGCATTGACGCGGTAGATCAAGATAGTAACGACAATCCAAAGGAACGCCGAGCCCCAGAGTGCCCCTGAAAATTGCGCTCCGACGAAGGCTTGCGTAGTCAAAAGCGGCAGCAGCACCAAGCGCCTGCCGGCCAAGAACTTTATCCCCGTTGCTATCTTCACCAAAACCGGGACGAATATCGCCATGCCGACAAGCCCCATGTCTTGAAGGATCTCCACGAACATATTGTGGGGATATGAGAAGAGAGGCAGTTGCGTCCCATAGCCCAGCAACGGGTTTTGCTGAAACAGTTCCCACGATAATGTAATTGCTTCCAAGCGCGCCGTCGTTGAATTGTTTGCTGCAGTTCCAGTCGCTGACAAATGGAACTTGTCGAGCAACGGCGTCATATCCGCGGTCGCAAATACCAATACCACGCCGGCGATAAACAACCAACCCATGATCATGGTCATGAATCTGGGACGGAGCATCGGAAACAAGATAATACAACATGCTAGGGCGACAATCGGCCCGCGAGCGGCAGCCAGATACATGGTGAATGCCGCGGCCACGGTTCCAGAAAAAATCGCAAATTTAAGAACCTTTCTTTGTGGGATTCTTATCAGAGTGTATGAGGCGATAAGTGTGGTCAGACCGGCGTGGCCTATGGAAATAGGATTCAAACGTTCGAGATAAAGCCGATCCGAGTTGTCGGTCATCACGGCAATGGATCCGCTATACTGGAGCCCAACGATACCAGCCACCGTCAATGCTCCAATAGCAAAAACGGCCCATGCCACGTTGATCTCCGACCATCTGTTCGTTGACAGGGCCAGAAAAGCACAAGGCACGACCGAAGCGGTCAGGGCAAATACAAGACCTAGCGGCGCCTTACCGATCTCGGAGTTGGCATCAAGGCCAAGCTTCAACATGTAAAGTCCAACAAAATAAAACAACCATATATTTCCGAAGCGCCATGCTTTTTGCCGATCCGAAAACAAAAACGACAGCCCACAGAGACCAATTACCAAAATGCGAAAGACGATCGAAAGGACTCCATCATCGCTTCCGGTCAAAGATGAAAGGATTGCGACTAACGGATAGCCGGCAATCGCCAGGGCAAAGCTCCAGGCCCACAAATCCTTGTGGATCGGAATGGGTTTGCTGACATGCATAACGACGGCGCCACCTTCTGAAACAGCAACATCGATACCATGTCTCTTCCAGTCGAGACAATGGGCCGGTGCCCGGCAGCCAACGCACGTCGCACCCAAAAGCCACGGTGCAAAACGGCTAAATGGTCGCTATGCCAGTTCGAGAAACCGCTGAAATCGTCTTTGCTTGCTGTATTCTTCACGAAGCACGCGGTGACCGGCCCGACCGATCTCGTCCCAGCTTCCACCGTTCAACTGGCCTTCCGCAGCGTCATGATGGTGTAGATCGCAATGGTTTCACCGTCGCGCATAGCCGCGGGGTAGATGCCGGAGTCGGAGACTAGCAGAGCCCGGCTCCCATGGCTTTGAAACAGCGCATATTGCCACCGTCCGGTCCCGCCATGTCGTGGCCGCGCTGCATTTAGACTTCCCCCGAAGGCGATGCGGCAGACACTTTTCCCGCTACCAGAAGATAACCCATCGGCATGCTCTCGCGAGTCGCGAGCCCCAATTTCCTGACAGGAGGCAATGCACGCATCAGCGCGGTGAGCCGATAGACCGAATCGGCAATCCAGGGCCGAGTTGACACCGCCTTCGTGGCAAGATCGGAAAGAACATCTGTGACGCCGCCGTAGGATGACAACTCGATTGTGCTTAAGCCAGCCTTTGCCGCCATCCGCTCCAATGCAAAGCGGGTGTAGCGATGATAATCGTAGGGGACCTCGTGCAGCCAGTAAAGAAACGGCGCGCCGAGTATCAGCTTACCGCCAGGCCTCAAGGCCCGGGCTGCACTGTCGAACAAGGCCTGCGGCGTATGCAGATGTTCGATAACATCGCTGGCGATGATCGTGTCAAAACTCCCTTGCTCCAAGACCAAGTGCTCGTTGAGATCCGCGAATAGGTCGACGTAGGCGGCACCATGCGTGCTGCCCGGCCAATCGACGCAGAACACATCACTGACATAGTCGCGGTAGATCCCGTAAAGCGGGACGGCCCCACAGCCCAGATCGGCGAGACGGCCGTTGGCATGAGTAGCGATCGCAGCGGCATAGACGGACGCCAATCGGTCGGCGATCAAGCGCGACCGCGCCGGTACTTCCTTGCGATTCGAGCGCCAAACACCCTTATCGGTCCGTTCGAACTTAGTGGGCTTCCACTGGTCGGCATTCTTCATTGAACCTGGCCCTCAGCGAAGTCGAAAGGTTCCGTCATGGCCGGCAGCATCATGGCATGTCGAAGCCGATCGCGCGTATGCCGTTGCGTGAAATGATCCAGTGCACGCTGCCGCCCGGCATCCCCCATCTCGGCAGCACGGTGAGGCTCCGCCAAGAGACTAGCCAACGCCTTTGCCATGCTTTCGATATCGTGCTCGTCTACAAGTATGCCGGTCTCACCATCGACAACGGCTTCTGGAATGCCGCTGTGACGTGTCGCTACAACGGGAAGTGCGCTTGCCATGGCCTCCAGGATCGATACCGGCAGGCCTTCCATATCTCCATTGCGGGCCGTCACCGAATGTTGCACGAAGATTGCAGCGTCCTGCATCATCCCCTGAACAAACTCTGTGCTTCGATAGCCATGAAAGACGACACGGTCCGACAGGTTTTCCTGCCTTACCAATGCCTTACATCGCGCCATGAGAGGCCCATCCCCAACGAAGTCAAGTCGCGCCTCGGGAAACCTTGGAGCGATCCGGGCGAACGCCTCGATCGCGAGGTGCGGTGATTTCTTTTCAACAAACCGCCCAACGAAGAGCAGCCGACCGCTTTGGCGCTTCGATAGTGTGAAGCGCTCGGGCAAAACTCCGCATGGACTGACGTGGAGTTTCTCATTCGGACAGCCGATTTGACTCAGGCGGTCGGCGATGAAACGAGATGGCGTGATGATGCCGTCAGCACTGGCGAAGAGACGCCGGTAGCGACGTCGCCACAAGTACTTCCTAGGCATCACGGTCGAATCCGCCCCATGGGCATGGGCATACAATCGCACGCCGGCGCGGCGGCAAGCGGGAGCAAACAATGCACCTATCGTAAGATACTCAACAAGGACGGCCTCGGCTTTGTGGGCCTTGAGAAATTGAACAACTCTGTCCTCGTCGCTCCTGCAGAGTCCCTCACGGACATAGGCACGCCAGCATTGGCGCGCCGGGATGGCAATGCGGCTAGGCAACCGGCTAAGCCGTGACGGCCGCGGAATCCCGGAAAGAACCGGATAACCGAACTGATCGGCGCCATCAGGATTCTGGCAGATGAGCACGGTCTTGCCGGGCGCAAGGTGGCGAACATGATCTCGGATAAATGTCTCAGAAGGCGTGTTGAAGAATTGCGAAATGACCACAATCATGAGGGCACCGCCTCCGGCCGCGACTCCACCGGTGCAACTCTGCTTTTGAGAATATCGACGGTGGACAAAGCACTGTCACGCAACGCAATCGTCCCCCGCCAGGATCTTTCTGCTATCAAGTCCTGATTGTTCCACCAGCGCTCAACGAGATTGCGAAAATAATTCGGATCAATCTTATCAATAAGCGTAACGTACTCCTCCAAATCAAGCGATCGAAAAAGATCTGCTGTCTTCCTCTCGTAACAAATCGGCAAGACTGGAACGCCTTGACACAAACACAGAATACACATGTGCATACGTGTGCAAATGGCACCATCGAATTCATCAATCT
Source organism: Mesorhizobium sp. M0184 (assembly GCF_040322215.1). Classification (NCBI taxonomy): domain Bacteria; kingdom Pseudomonadati; phylum Pseudomonadota; class Alphaproteobacteria; order Hyphomicrobiales; family Phyllobacteriaceae; genus Mesorhizobium; species Mesorhizobium sp. M0184. The sequence goes on along the minus strand of NZ_JAMYSZ010000019.1, from coordinate 36,175 downwards.
TGCGAAGTAATGTTTCAGTGTCCCTGAACTGCGAATCGATGACTACGCTGTTTCGAACGTGGTCTGGTAGATATATCCAGACATCTCGTGCGGTGTCTGAGTCGTTGAAAGGATACTCTGGAATCCCCTGGCAGGTCGAAACAAATGTCACTTCGGCCCCAACCTCCTCCACGAGCCATACAACGGCTCGAGCTACCGATTGGTGGTATTTCGCTCGGCCAACCTCCGAGTCTCGTTCCCCGAAATCCGTCCACCGTCGCACGGAAACGGCGATCCTCGGCCGCCGTCCCGGCGTCGCAACCCGCGATGCCGCGCGCCGTTTCTCGATTTTGTCTTGATCCGTCAGAACGAAAACGCTGTCTGCCACTGTCTCAATGTTACCCGTATCTCCGATAAGCTCTTTCGCAAAAGCCATGGATTTTCGATCTCTGACGAGTATGAGAGGGCTCTTTCTCAGAACGCTCGCCAGTCGGCGAAAGATGCCGCCATCGCCGAATGGACCCATCGATTGCGTGAAAAAAATGGGCGGCTTTCCAAGATAAATGTCTCTCTCATATTCCGGCAGACGAAGGGCAATGGACCCCGGATGTTTTTTTGAAAGGTACGTGCCGCCTGTCGAAATAATAAGATCTGCTGCGATGTATTCCCTTAGGGCGTGGGCAACCGCGCCTCGATGCCCAGGGTACTTCAACCATGTCAAATGCCGTTCCAAAAATATCATAGCAATCAAGATTGAATAAACAAAATTGACCTGCAACCAGCCCTTAGTTAATTTATTTAGTAGTCGAACAAATATATTCTTCCGAATCCGCGCAGAAGGAAAAACAATAAAGGCATTGCCCGGATAATACCGTTCGGCGACTTGCGCGTCCATATCCGCGAAAACGATCTCTGTATCGTCTCCGAACGCGGTCGTAAGAATGCGTTTTGTCGCGAGTTGGATCGCGGCGTCTCCGCCGTTCAAAAAAACCGTGGTTTCAACGATTATTTTCAATGATTTAGCCCTCTGAGTGTACGTCTTTTTCCAGGAAGAGCCTCATGTCCGCTAACATTGGACCGGCGAAACGATACGGAGCAACAACAAAAATTCCATAGATTACAATCGTGATAGTCGAGTTTAACACAACGTTGCCTCCGGCCAGCAGAGACAAGACGTCAGATGAGACGCCGATCGAGCTCCCAAGAAAGCGAAACAAGGCGACGACCACAATATAAGCAAAGAAGAAGGGCGCTGCCGCCTTCACAAGGTCCGCAAATCTCAGCTCTGTATCTCTTGTTGCATAAAGCCAAAGCACTGGGGTGAACACCCAAGACGTGATCGACCACGCGATAGCAACTCCAGAGGCACCCCATTGAACAGCAAATAAGAAGGCCACAAAGCGAATAGCCGACGAGAAGATAGAAAATACAAATAGCTCGCGGGCTCGACCCAGAGAGATCAGCGCCCAGCCACCAAACTGACCAGAAATACTCGTAATGAGAGACAAGGAAAGTACCATCAAAATAGTACCGGAGCTTGACCAGTTTTCTCCATAAACGAGCGCCACAATTTCTTGTGCATTGATCGTGATGAGGATACACAATATTGCATTCATCATAAGTGTAAGCCGCATAGCGCTAAGATAGGTTCTTGCCCACTTGTCGGGTTGGGTTTGCAGTCGGCTCAGCATTGGAATGATAACTGAGCCAATTGGTCCACTGACGAGCGTTATTGGCAACATAAACAGTGAGTAGGCGCGGGTGTAGAATCCGAGTTCGCCGGGACCGGATTTCCAACCGACAAGCACGTTGTCGGACTGGCGATTGATGTAGTTTGTGAATTGAGACCCACTGTAATGGACCCCAAAACTTATGGCCGATCGTGCATTCTTCCAATTCGCGACCTTGGTCGGACGCCAGGGTGACAGCGTCCACAGGCCAACCGTGCCAACAAAGGCCGTGGTAAGCGTCGCCGCAGCGAGCGACCAGTATTTGAAGTCCCAGCCCCATGCCATTGCAATACCGACAGCAAATCCACACAAGAGACTGCCAAGGTTCACGCCTTGCAGTGCCATCCAATGCATGTTGCGAATCAACAGCGCCTTGTGCTGCGCACCGGCCGCAGTGATCGGAATGGAGATCGCCAGAACCAGGATAAGGTGAAAAACGCGAGGATCATTAAAAAGCCAAGTTGCGACCGGCGCTGTGAGCCACGTCAGCGGCATGAGAGCGAAACCGACGCCAAGGTTGACGAAAAATAACGCGCTGACGGTGTCATGATCAACCTCCTTGCGCTGGATGGTCACCATGGACAGACCCAAGTCGGCGAAGACTCCAACAAACGCAGTAGCGGACGCGGCCATGGCCACCAGACCGAAGTCATCGGGTTGGAGCAAACGCGCCATCAGCGCCATGTAGCCGAATTGAGTGAGAAGAATCAAAGCTTGACCGCAGAGGGCTATGATCCCTCCAGATGCCGTGCGTCTCCCGAGATTGCGCGTCAGGTGCTCATTGGACAGCACAGAGTCTTTTGACAATGCCATCAGTTTACCGGACTTCCCCGGCTTCCCGTTGCGTTGACTTGCTGCCTCAAACGTTCCCGATAAAGTTCAATGTGTCGTTCCGCGACACTAGCGAGCGAAAAGTTCTCGACAACGTCGGCGCGCGCGCGCTCCCCCATTTCGGCAAGGGCGCCTTTCGGAAGCGCGCAAGCCTGTCTTACGGTGTCCAGGAACTTGGCATGGTCCCCATTTGCTACCAGCCACCCGGTTTCGCCGTTTCGGACCATGTCCACCGCCGGCGTGCCATCATAGGCGATCACCGGCGTGCCCGACGCCATCGCCTCAACTGTCACTTTGCCGAAGGACTCTTGCAGGGACGGCATAAGATAGATGTCAGCTGCCGCATATATCCTGTTGAGTTTAACATCATCGTCCAAGAGCCCGAACTGCGTGAAGTTCTCCGGCACCGGGGATACAAGCTGCTCAAGGTTTTGTCCAAAGATCGCAAAATGCAGGCGCGGATCTCCACGATAGGCCGCGAACAAAGCGGCAAGCGTTGCGCTGCCCTTGCGCGGATTCGCCAGATTGAGCGCTCCAGCGGCCAGAATAATTCTGTCGTTCGGAAGCCCCAGTGCTGCCCGAGCCTCTGCCTTGGCAATTGGCAGGAAGCGATCCAGCATCACAGAGTTCGGAATGACACGGATATCGCGATCTTTCAGGACGGTGCTGGACCGCGCCCTCTCGGCGATGCTGTCACTGATAGCAACGAAAGTAATGTTCTTGCCGATATGTGCCGCCTTGAACGCTAGGTCGTGGGCTGTGATATCTTCGTCTAGTGCGCCGCCGCCGAATTCGGGACAACAGCCGCAGCCTGCTCTAAACCGCTCGCACTGGCCCGAGAAGTGGCAGCCACCGGTGAACGGCCACATGTCGCGTAGCGTCCACACGACAGGGCGCGTCTCTGCCCGGAGCGCACGCCACAGCGGCGACCCAAGGGTCGTTGCTCCGGCGAACTGGATGTGTATCAGGTCCGCCTCCCGGTAGGTGGGCCATTTGTGGAGGCTGAGGCCGTGAGCGATGGGTTGAAAGTTTATCGGCAGAGGTCCGAACCGGCGTTTGACCTGCCATCGCTTAAAGCGATTTCGCAGGCTGACGGGAAGCCGCGCGAAAAACGAGGCGGCTTCAGCTTTGATATCTGATGGCAGGTCGGATTCGACACGACCAATGATGCGCGTGTCGATCCCGCGCCCGAGAAGGGCTTCCTGTAAGGCGTGTATACCCCTGCCGGCTCCCGAATGGAGAGGGCAACCGACGATTTGAACGATCTTCACTGAGCAGCCTCACCTCTAGCGGCGTCGCGGAAGAAAAGCGCATCGATCTGGTTGAGCCGACAGGTTTGCGGATTGCGGAATCCGATCCAGATGTCCCATAGGCCGAAACCCTGCTCGGCCATCCGCTGCTGTACCACAATCCCCGAAGATTGCCCGGCATAAAGATCGACCAGCGAAAGCTCGACGAGAATGCCCTCAACGTGCGGCAGGACGGCGCGCGCGCCCTCAAGAACCAGGGCCTCGCTGCCCTGCACGTCGATCTTCAAGAAGACCTTGCGATCGGTCAGACCAAGATTGGGCCAAAGTGCGTCGAGCCTCTGGGTTTCGACCTCGATCTGCCTGTCCACCTTGACCTGCGGGGCCGACTCAACAAAGCCTCCGAGCGGCTCGAGCAGCGAGCTGCTGGCAGAGCCCTGCGTAACATAAAAGCTCGCCCTGCCCGCTTTGTCGCCTACTGCTAAACGCGGTGCGACGGACCATCGGTCCCCGAACGCCGCAGCCGCTTCGAGCAAGAGTGCGTGCTCGTCGGGCAACGGCTCGAACGAGATGATACGCCCCTCAAACCCGTTCTTGAAAAGCTGCTGGGCGAATTGCCCCCGATTGGCGCCTACATCGAGAACCGTATCGATGCTGTGCATGCGCAGGAAATGAATGAAACGAAGGTCATCGCGCGAATTCAGCCCGTTCAGCCGGATGTCCAGGCCAAACCGTCGGCCGATGTCGCGTAAAGCCTGTTTAGTCTGCGGACCCATGATATTCCATCTTTTAAGCTTGGGATTTCTTGTTTCGGCCATTACCGGCGCGGTTCGGCATTCCCGCCAGCTGCTTCGGCAAAGTCATTGATTTGCAAGTGCGGCACGCAAACGTGCCACCGATTGGTCCCGGCATGTCATTGCCATACAGTCGGGCTGCGGCGGCGCATCCGCTTCGCCGATTTCCATGAGAACCGCCACGCCCTCATCAATATCACCGAATGCGCAACGATGAGCCGGATAGTTGAGGTGCGATGCAATGCTGTCAATGTATGATCCTCGCCGGACAATGGCTTGTTTGCCAAGCTGCATGGCGCGGCCGAACAGCCCGGAAGAAGAATCATAGGACGGGTCGTAGCAGGCCCATAGACACGTTGCGCACAGCTTTGCAGACAAAACCTCGTCATCAGTCAGATAGCGATCGATCACCAGGCCGCCAGCCTCACTCACCAGCCCTGCGAACTGCTTCTGATCTTCCGGGACTTTGCCGGCGACGACAATCATCAGCCGGTCGGTGATGGCAGGCTTAGCTTGCAAGATTTTGGCCAAGAACGGAAACCCTTTCATGACGGACGGTCCGCCAAGAAACAAGAGGATGGGGCGACCTTGGGCCTTCTGTTTCACGTCCTGCGCAAGTGCGCTGTCAGGCCAATCGGCGTTCTCGATCCTGCTGTCCAAATCCCAAAACTGCGGATCGTAAATCCAGTCGTCCGCCACGCTCGCGAACCGTCGATCGAGATAGAAGGGCAGGATCGAGAGCAAGGTCACACTGCGTAGCCGCTTGAGGAAGCGAAAGGCGTGGCGCCGCACCACGGAATTAAAGCCCGTGGTGAAGCAGCGTCGCGGGCTCATGAAGATCGCGACCGTGTGGCGACCGAGGACGGCGCGCAAAATGGTTACGGCAAAAAAGAACGCAATATCGTCCTCAAGAGTGGCAAACAGCACTGCGTCTGCGGCCAGAAGCGTCCTCAATGTCGAAATGCCGCGGGGTTCGATCAGCCGCGTGAGTCCCGTTATACCAGATAATGTCTCAACATAGGATTCGCGGTGCCCACCGGGCGAGCCCACGGTTACGAAGCCACGCGCAACGATTTCGTCCGCGGAGGTTGGAAGACTTGATCTCACTTTGGTCTTGAATATCTGCTGCCAGCCCGGATCGGTGGAACGGGGTCCAGCATCCAGCCATATGTCATCTGTCGCAATCTGCCGAGCTCGCTCTGCTGCGCGGCATAAAGTCCTATGATCGTGCAGAACGTCACCCAAAGGCCGGAGTGGCCCAAAATGGCACCGGAGAACATGGCTTGTCCGAGTTCCTTGAAGAAGGTTATGGCCCCAACGGCGATAATCGAAGTGTGGCCGTCCCGACGGCACCGAAAAGGCCGAGAAAATTGCCAGAGTCAAGTGCCCGAACAGGAAGATGGCGCCCACGAACCCGGTGGCGGGTTCCACTGGATCCGCCGAGGTCCATAGGGGCCTTAGATGGCCCTCGGTTCATCATCAGACGCAAATTTTTAGCCCAGTTCACTGTCCTATCGAAACAAGCCAGCGGATATTCCCTAACCGACCGCCTTAAAGTCGATGGTCGAGACCAGACCGTTCCGGGAAGCTGCGCTGAAGGTCAAATTTCCCGTCCCAGATCGCCGGCATGCCACCGAGATAGACTGCCCACATCGAAAACGTCGAGCGGGAAGCGATCACCACGCGTGCCCGTGACAGGTTATGCATCGCGGTGAGCGCATTGCCGCTCGGATCAATCATAAGATCCTGTATACCCAATTCGCGATTGACGAAGTCCACGTTCCCATCCGTGAAAAGCGTAATTCGCGGCGTCGCAGTGCCAAGGAGCCGCCGTGCTTCTGCGAGTGCGGCGCGGTACCAATCCAAGGGCAACCGGACGTTATTGCCCCCGTGAGCGCTATCAGACTGCGCGAAATCACCGAGTCGGATGTGGAGCCCGATGTCATAGGCGTCGTTAATGCCTCCGACGCTGCGGACCGTATCCTCGAGCCAAGCCGACACGATTTCGCTATGGCCGGTGAGGTCGTGGAAATAACGCTTTAGGCCCGAATAGCGCACCGCAACACCGATCTCGCCGCGATAGGCATCTTCGTCGACCTTCGGATACCACTGAGCTTGCGCCCAATCGCGCCACTCAGCACCCGTGCGGCCGCGTATCACGCTGCCGTAAGTTCGCGTGTCCCGCTCACGGCGGAGGAACGTTCCTAGCTTGAGCTGTCTCAGAGTCGGATGAACGAAGACACCGCCGTGAATCTTCTGCCCGATCAACGCGCGAGCGATCGGAAAGAGAAGATTGCCTAGCCCCGGCCCGGGTGAGCGGGTGACCCCCACATCCCAACGGCTAAGAACCGGCAGATGCCACGGGCCTCCTCTGGTCAGTTCGTCGTTGGACGCCAATCTAGCCAAGCTTTCGGACGGCCAAAAACTGATCATTAAGGACGAAAAGTCTCCATTGTGTTTCCGGCAACAGGATTTCCAGCTTTTGGATCACTTCCGACTTCATTGGCCATCCCGGCTCGACGCCGAAGAGTCGGAAATCATCGACCACAACCGCCAGAAAATTTGAAAGGAAGGGGGCAATGAGATCGAGCTCCTTCAGCACCGGCTCCGGCTCGTCGCCCTGTCCCGTTTCGCCACCGCTGAAGTGTCCATCCAGAAAGATAAGGGCCTTGTTCACCCGCGCGGCTATTTCAGGCAGCAGCTTGGCGCCGTCACCGAGTAGCAATTCCACATTTTTCCGTCCTGCACAGCGCTTGCTGGCTTGAAGGTACAGTGCTTCGTCAATTTCGACTGAGATCACGTTCCTAAACAGGAGAGACATTCGTTTTGTCGTAACACCTTTATAGGAACCAATTTCCACCGCAGTCATGGCGCCCGTCATGTCTCTGCAGGTTTTCATATTGTGCAACTTCGTCAGCGAATGCGGGACAAACGGTCGGTTGCGCAGTTTCGCAATGAGGTCGAGGGCATAGCCTCCGATCGGCTCCAAAATGCTCTTCGGGTCATTCATCGTCAGGCTTCTGCCACTTGGGAATGTTGTTGATACATGATCGTCAATACGTCGCGGGGACTCGATCCATATACGTCTCCGCGATTGTCCGCTAGGCGTCGCGCCCGATTCCAGTCAAGCGCTTGACCATCAAGGAAACGGACCTTCAACCAAGGCTTGCCTTCACACAAGGGAACCGTTGTTTTGCTGCGCTTTGGACAAGAACTGCCCCAGCTTTCGCACCGGCTTGGCAACAAGCGCATAGTCGATTGGACCGGAGCGCAGCCATTGGCGTCGCGACCGCAACGCCTCAAAGTTGTGTCCGATATAGGAGCCAAGGCCCCGCGTGCTGGCCCCACCGACCATCATGTCCACCAAGACGTGGTTGGTGGTAACGGATTCGAATCCATGGAGCTCGACCGCTCTCAGCATCCAATCGTAATCCGATGCCACCTTGAGGCTGAGGTCGAACGTGCCGACCGCTTCCGCCACTTTCCGCCTGACGTAGAACGTCGGATGGGCCGGCATCCAACCGGTGCGAAAACCTTTGGCCGGCCTGGGAGCAGCACGCCACCGGCGCACGACCCGCTTGCTCACATGGTCTGCGACAAAATCCAGGTCGCCATGCACTATATCAGCCTGTTCGAGCCCGCCCGAGATGCGTCCGAGCGCCGTGAGGTCATGAAAGCAATCATCTGAATTCAGCACGCCCACCGCGTCACCGGTATAGAGGCGCAGCCCCTTGTTGAGCGCATCATACATTCCGCTGTCGGGTTCGCTGATCAGCCGGATCTCGTCCTGTGGGTAGGACCTGACTATTGCCAGCGTCTCGTCCGACGATCCGCCATCGACCACCACCAGTTCCTTTTCCGCATGGTTCTGGGCAAAGAAGCTGTCGATCGTATGCTTGATGGTCGCGGCCGAGTTCCGGCAGACCGTCAGAACCGAGACCTTCATGTCAATCCGGTCCGACGCTGCTTACTGGGCCGCAACGCGAACGCGATCCTCGTCAAGGCGCCGGTGTTCGGATTCCCGCTTTACCGTCTCAAGGTCGGACTGGACCATTTCCTGGACCATTGTCGCCAGCGACGTTGTTGCCTTCCACCCGAGAACGCGCTCCGCTTTCGAGGCATCGCCGATCAGAAGCTCAACTTCGGTCGGTCTGAAATAGCGCGGATCCACTTCGACCAGAACGGCACCGGATTTCGCGTCGATGCCTTTTTCTTCGATTCCGGAACCAACCCACTGGATTTCGGTCCCGACTTCGTTGAACGCAAGCTCGACAAAGCGGCGGACCGAGTTCTTGACCCCAGTTGCAAGGACATAATCGTCGGGCACCTCATGCTGAAGAATTCTCCACATGCCTTCGACATAGTCGCGGGCATGTCCCCAATCCCGTTCAGCCGACAGATTGCCGAGATAGAGCTTGTCCTGAAGGCCGAGGCTTATGGCGGCAGCCGCGCGCGTGATCTTGCGGGTAACGAATGTCTCGCCGCGCATCGGGCTCTCATGGTTGAACAGTATGCCGTTGGAAGCATGGATGTCGTAAGCTTCGCGGTAATTCACGGTGATCCAGTAGGCATAGATCTTTGCCGCCGCATACGGTGACCGAGGATAGAAAGGCGTCGTCTCCCGTTGCGGGATCTCCTGCACCTTGCCGTAGAGCTCGGAAGTCGATGCCTGATAAAAACGCGTCTTTTTTGTCAGGCCAAGCAGCCGGATGGCTTCGAGGAGACGCAATGTGCCGATCGCGTCGGCGTTCGCCGTATATTCCGCGGTCTCGAAGCTCACCTGGACATGCGATTGTGCGGCGAGATTATAAATCTCGTCTGGCTGCACTTCCTGGACGATGCGGATGAGGTTGGTGGCATCGGTCATGTCGCCATAGTGCAGCGACAGTCTTACATTCTTTTCATGTGGATCCTGATAGAGATTATCGATACGACCCGTATTGAACGACGACGACCGCCGCTTGATGCCGTGGACATCATAGCCCTTTGCCAAGAGAAGTTCCGCCAGATAGGCGCCGTCCTGGCCGGTGATGCCGGTAATGAGCGCGGTCTTCCTAGTCATTGTGCTTTCTCCGAGATCGATACGACGGTATTTTCAACGCTGATCAGCGTAACTTTAGACATTGCAAAAAATACCCATTTTCAAAAAAGTTGGTGGCTATTCCCCATCCTGCGAAGCTCTTGAGCGGCGGCTTGGCTACGTCGAGTAGCGATCTTTGCCGCCTTGTCAACGCGCGCCAAATCCCGTCAGCATGGTTCGGATGGTACGAAACACGATCAGCACGTCGAGCCAAGGGGAGAAATTCTTGATGTAGTAGAAGTCGTAGTGAAGCTTTTCCAGGACGTCGTCCACGGCTGCAACATGGCCCTGGTTGACTTGCGCCCATCCGGTAATGCCAGGCCGCACGATGTGACGGTAGCGATAGAATGGCAGCTCCGCCTCGTACCATTTCGACAGTACAAGTGCTTCCGGCCGCGGTCCGATCCAGCTCATCTCGCCGCGCAGGATGTTGAAGGCCTGCGGCAACTCGTCGATCCTGGATTTTCTCAAGAACTGCCCCAAACGGGTGATGCGTGTATCGCCGGCCTTCGTGATGGCCGCTTCCTTCTCGTCGACAGCCGTGTCGCTGAGCTTCATCGTTCGAAACTTGTAGACCTCATAGGGATGCCCTCTGTAGCCCATTCGCTTCTGTCTAAATAGCGCCGGTCCAGGCGAATCGATCTTTACGGCAATCGCCACGAACAACAGCAATGGCGAGAAAACAACAAGCATAAACAACGCAGCAGCCCAGTCTATCGCCTGCTTTATTTTCAGGTAAGCCTGGTTTGGATTCAAGGAGCCTAGAGTGTTTTCAGAAAGATGCTCGATCTCTACCCTGCCTGTGAGCGACTCGCTTATTTGCTTGACGTGATAGACCGGTGTTCCCGAAAGCGCGCGGTCGGCAATATACCGCTCCCACTCATCTGAAAGGTCGGCTCGAAGGTCGGCCACCACGCCGCTCGCGTACTCGACGACCGTGTCGGGCGAAAGAATCCTGTGCCAGCTAACGCCCGGTATGCTCTCCAGCCTGTTAACCTCTCCGCCAGGAATTATCGCCAGCCGGTGTGCATCGAGCCGCCGCGTGGCTAGGCTCAAACCAAAATACCACAATGTCGATTGAATGAAGCTCGCCGCGGCCTGGAACCGGCTGTAGTCGAACCTGAAGAAGAAGATCGTCGCGAACACCAGGCCGTAGGTCAGGGCGAAGGTTGGCAGGATGTAGCCAGCCGCTGCAACGCCCGGGAAATTGCCGATGCGCTTATAGAAGAAATAACCTGTCGTGTGAGCGATAAACGCCGCAAAGATCGTAACCTGCAGGTTCGGTGACCGGATTACCTCCTGATCGAACGATAGGCGGATCAGCGCCGGTAGCAGAATCGCGAATGTCAATCCGCCAAGCAGCTGAAAACGCATCCGGAGCAGGAGATGCCGTTTGTTGGGTAAATGGATGGTGGTGGCGATCAATTTGAATCCCGCGAATCGGGCCCCATGAAAACCTGGACGTTCACCTGGCAAGATGCTGCTCTCGCCCGACGCTCGAATAGGCTATGCCTTGCTTCACGACGTCCTCGCCGCGGTAGACGTTTCGCAGATCGACCATCACCGGCGTTGCCATGAGTGCATGGAGCCGCTTCAGATCCAACGACCGAAACGCGTTCCACTCGGTGACGATGACGATCGCATGCGAGCCGTCAGCTATCGCGTACGCGCTTTCTCCGAATTCAATGCCCTCGATCATCTTGCGTGCCTGCTCCATGCCGACCGGATCATAGGCCTTGATCGAGGCGCCGGCATCCTTAAGCGCCTGAATGATGGCCAATGAGGGGGCGTCGCGCATATCGTCGGTGTTCGGCTTGAACGTAAGGCCGAGGATACCGATGGTCTTGCCGCGAACCGAGCCGCCGCAGGCCTCGACCACCTTGCGAGCCATCGCCCGTTTGCGCTGGTCATTTATCGAGACCGTCGTTTCAATAAGCCGCACGGGGCTTGCCGCGTCCTGCGCGGTCTTGACCAGTGCCAGCGTATCTTTCGGGAAACAGGAACCGCCATAGCCCGGCCCGGCATGAAGAAACTTTGCGCCGATGCGGTTGTCCATGCCGATGCCGCGGGCGACGTCCTGCACATCGGCTCCCAACCGCTCGCAGAGATCGGCTATTTCGTTGATGAAGGTGATCTTCATGGCCAGAAACGCGTTGCCGGCATATTTGGTAAGCTCAGCCGTACGCCGGCTCGTGTAGAATATCGGCGCGACATTTAGCGAGAGCGGGCGGTAGATCTCGCCCATGACGGCTTTGGCCCGTTCGGCATCGGTGCCGACAATGATGCGGTCGGGCCGCTTGAAGTCCTCGATCGCCGATCCTTCGCGAAGAAATTCCGGATTGGAGACCACCGCAAAATCGGCTGTGGGATTTTGCTCGCGGATGATCCGTTCCACCTCATCGCCGGTACCGACGGGAACGGTCGATTTCGTCACCACGACCGTAAACCCCTTGAGTGCGCGACCAACTTCGGCGGCCGCGTCATAGACGAAGGACAGGTCGGCATGGCCATCGCCACGCCGTGATGGCGTGCCCACGGCAATGAAGACGACATCCGATTGAGAAACGGCATCCGCCAGATTGTCGTCGAAACGCAAGCGGCCTTGCGCGGCGTTGGTGGTGACGAGGTCGTCAAGCCCCGGCTCGTAGATCGGTATCTTGCCGAGTTTGAGCATGGCAAGCTTTTCCGCATCGCGGTCGACGCAGCAGACCTGATGGCCAAAGTCGGCGAAACAGGCGCCCGAGACGAGCCCCACATAGCCGGCACCAATCATTGTTATTCGCATACCGCGTACTCTCAATCAGCGCCGACGAGACGATCTCGCCAGACAGCGCCTATTCCCCACCGAACGACGGCTACCGCACTCCCGGGTGAAACCCGAGAGCGCATCCTACAACAATTTACATCACGACGCCGCCTTGATGTTTGCGGCTACGCGATTGCTACGAGATCCCTGGCATCCAGGTCGACAGGGATTTCGCCATTCATGATGGCCACCAGAACCCGGGCTCGTCCAGCTGGATCGAGCCGGTCAAGGCGACCGATTGTATCCGCGAGAGGGCCCGAAAGGATTCGGACCGAGGCACCGGCTGCGAGGCCTCCACTGAAATCAAGCAGCCCATCCTTGCCGGTCAATGCAATGAAACGCTCGACCAAACCCGAGGGGACCGGCAAAGGCCGGTCGCCTTGCGTAACGAGGGAACGCACACCGAATGTTCCATTGACCGAACGCCAACGTTGCAGTCCGAGGTCAAGGGCGATGAACATATAGCCCGGGAAATAGGCCGCCGACCGGGTTTCGAGCCGCCTGGCATGACGCACGGTTTTCTCGCAGCGGGGCACAAAGGGCTGGAATCCCTGGATCCGGAGATGCCGTTCGGCGACATGCTCCTTTCCGGGAAAGACGCTGGCCGCGTACCAGCGGGTTGCCGGCGCGGCGGTCGGCTCCGACGAGAGGGTTGTTGCCTTGCTCGTTGTTTTTTCCGCGCTACTCACGTGTCTCCTTCGGCAGTCGGCGGCATGATCTCAGGTCAACGGTTACGACAGTGTGTGGATATCAGCAAGCAACCAAGCCACTAGAGTCAAGGCGGTTGGGTTAAGAATTTCCTACACATTGTCCAGAAATTTAGCTGTGCCTAAATAATCATCGAGCCGCTTTCTTTTTCAGCTGGCTGAGATGCTATGTCGAGCAATTTATTTCCATAAGTAGGTGCTTGGTTCCGCTGGTCGTGACGAATCGCCCGTTGGTTCTGGTACTTAGTCCGTCGACTTGAAGCTAATGTGACGGGCTCGCTGCATGGCGTCGCGCTACAAGCCTGCCGCCAACGAGAAAGATCCTGCACGGCCACACCAACTACGATGAAAACCATTCGACAGGTTATCGCGCAGAACGGGTTACCATCGTGTCATGGGGGTTCAGGCAATAACATGGTGACAGCCATGCAACGTGCAGGTCCGTTTTTGACTTCAGTTCCGCTCGACCGGCTTCACGAACGCTTCAACAGCGACCAGACAGCCGGCACCAGGCTCGCGGCCAGCGCAACCTTGATCAGATCACCGACGATAAAGGGCACCACCCCGAACTGCCACGACTTTTCCGGGCCGATCAACAGCGCCAGCCAGGCAAAGCCCATTGCCATCATGACGATCTCGGCCACCAGCATGGCATTGAAGAGCTTGATCGGATGGCGATCCCAGCCACGGTCGGCAGCCCAGCCGACGATCGCCGCCATGACGACGAAGCCGGCAAGATAACCGCCGGTCGAACCGAGCATGTAAGCGATGCCGATGCCCTTTTCGGGCGTGCTCTGGAAGACCGGAAGGCCCAACGCGCCCTCAGCCATGTAGAGAAGCAGCGTTGCGACGCCGAGGCGCATGCCGAATGCGGCAGCGATCAGCAAGACGGCGAGCGTCTGCATCGAGATATCGACCGGTCCGAGCATGACCTTGGTTTTGGCAGACAAGATCAGCAGCAGCGTTCCGGCGATCGCCAGCAAAAGCTGTCCCGCCAGCCGGGCCGTGCCTTTTTCGGGCAAAGCGAGAGAAATGAGCGGACGCATCGTCGTTGCAATTGCCATGGTCTTCCCCGTTCCGGATTGCCGCCGAACGCGGCCTTGCGTTTTCCTATATTGGCTTCCGTGCTATGCGGCAATCGGTTTTGCCCTCGCCCCAAAAAAGGTCGCGACGTTCGCATGGCGCTGAAATTCGATACACGCTTCGATCCGGCCTACGGCCAGGGCGTAGCCGTTGCGCCTGATATTCAACGCGTCACCGCCAGGAACCCAAGCCCGTTCACCTTTCACGGAACCAACAGTTATATCGTCGGACGCGAGACGCTGGCGGTGATCGATCCCGGACCGGATGACGAGGCACATCTTAGAACACTGCTCGAAGCGATCGGGACCAGGCCGGTCAGCCATATCTTCGTCAGCCACACGCATCGCGACCATTCGCCGCTGGCGGCGCGGCTGAAGCAGCATACCGGTGCGGCGGTTCTGGCGGAAGGCCGACATCGTCCGGCGCGGCCGTTGCGTACCGGCGAGGTCAGTCCGCTCGATGCCAGCGCCGACACCGACTTTGTTCCTGATATCGCGCTGCCCGACGATATGGTGATCGACGGCGACGGCTGGGCGATCCGGACGGTGCTGACGCCCGGCCATACCGCCAACCACGCAGCCTTCGCGCTGGAGGGAACCGGCCTCCTTTTCTCGGCCGACCACGTCATGGCGTGGGCAACCACGATCGTCGCGCCGCCGGACGGCGCGATGGCGGACTACATGACATCGCTCGACCGGCTGATCGAACGCGACGACCGGCTGCTGCTGCCCGGCCATGGCGGGCCGGTGACCGAGCCGCGCGACTTCATGCGCGGATTGAAAACGCATCGCAAACTGCGCGAACGGGCAATTCTGGAGCGGATCAACAGCGGCGACCGGGCAATCAAGGACATGGTGGAGGTGATCTATCGAGACACCGACCCGCGCCTGCATGGCGCGGCCGGCCTGTCGGTGCTTGCCCATCTGGAAGACCTGGTGGCGCAGGGCCTGGTCCACACCGATGGCGCGCCGGCTATCGACGGCATCTATTCGCCGGCAAAGTAGTACCCTCCCGATATCATTCCGCCGGCGCCACGCCCACCTGGCCGGCGACTTCCTGGTCGAGTTCGGCAAGGAAGTCGGTGATGCGCGCTGCATTGTCGCCAAGGTCATGGCGGCCGTAACGCGAGGCGGAGCGCATATCGACGATGACCACATCACCATCGTCGGTCACGCGGATGGCAACATCGGCGGGAAGGCCAAGCAGCAAGCTCTTGGCCAGCGCATCGACCGTCACGTCGCTTTGCCCTGCTGCGTCGGGAAACGGCGCCGTGAGCTGCCAGCCGCGCCGATCGAGCACGGTTTTGACCGCCTCCAGAACGCGATCGAAAGGCAAGGTGTAGCTGCGTCCGGTAACGAGCGGATAAGCTTCGATTTGCAGGCGCTGCTCGCCGGGCGTCGGCGGCAAAAGCTCGTTCATGTCCTTTGTCCGGGTAGAAATATCGAGCACCGGTGGGTCGTCCAAATCCGTCGAGATGTCGCGTAGCGGCGGATAGGTCGCCGCCCAATAGGCCGCGACGCCGTAAGGGATGAGCACCAGAACCGCCAGCAAGGCGCCGACGGTCAGGTCGTGGCCGCCGCGATCGCCGAAATTCCACAGTCGCGCAAAGGCAAACCCGCCGAACAAAAGCGCAAATGCGGCCAGCAGGGCGACAATGCAAAGCACCCACAGGAATGCGGGCGTCTCGACGAGGTCATAGCGGTGGCCGATGAGAGCTGTCAGCAGCAGGATCGCCGAAAACGCGCCGGCGCGCCGCGACCAACCGGCAGCCCTCGACGTTTGTCGCTCGGGAATTCCCGTCATTGTTTTCCGCGCTGCCCCAACCCGAACAAAGGCATAGTGCCTTTCAGCGGCGGCTTGAAGGCGCAAAGACGCCGCATCTCCGGTCAATCCGTCGGCAGGTGATAATCCCGGAACTGCTGGCGCAAGGCAATCTTCTGGATCTTGCCGGCAGCGGTGTGTGGAATTTCGCCGACAAAAGCGACGTCGTCCGGCATCCACCACTTCGCCACCTTGCCGTCCATGAAAGCGAGAATGTCCGTCTTGGTCGGCTCCCTGCCCGGCTTGCGCACGACCACGAGCAAAGGCCGCTCGCCCCATTTCGAATGCGGAATGCCGATGGCGGCGGCCTCCGCCACATCGGGATGGCCGACCGCGAGGTTCTCGAGCTCGATGGTCGAGATCCATTCGCCGCCCGACTTGATCACGTCCTTGGCGCGGTCGGTGATCTGCATATAGCCTCCGGGGTCGATATGCGCGACGTCACCGGTATCGAACCAGCCGTCTTGATCGAACTGTTCGGATCCGATGCCGCCATAATAGGCGCGCGCGACGGCCGGCCCGCGGACCTTGAGCCGGCCGAAGGTCTTGCCGTCCCATGGCAGTTCGTTGCCGGCGTCGTCCGTCACCTTCATTTCGATGCCGAACGGTGTAAAGCCTTGCTTCTGCTGGACGCCGAGGCGGGCCTCGCCCTTCAGCCCGGCGTAATCCGGCTTCAGGGTGCACAGCGTGCCGAGCGGCGACATCTCGGTCATGCCCCAGGCGTGGACGACTTGGACATCGTAACTGTCCTGGAACTTCGTCGTGAGCGCGCGTGGACAGGACGAGCCGCCGATGACGACTTTCTGCAGATAGGGCAGTTTCTTGCCGGTCTCTTCCAGATGCTGGAGGAGCATCATCCACACCGTCGGCACGGCGGCGCTGAAGGTCACCTGCTCGGTGTCGAGCAGCTCGTAGATCGAAGCGCCGTCCATCTTGCAGCCGGGCATGACCAGTTTGGCGCCAATCATCGGCGCGCTCTGGGCAAGGCCCCAGGCGTTGGCATGAAACATCGGCACGACCGGCAAAATGGTATCGCGTGACGACAGGCCCATGGCGTCGGGCATCGCGGCGATCATGGCGTGCAGCAGGTTCGAACGATGGCTGTAGAGGACGCCCTTCGGGTCGCCCGTCGTGCCCGAGGTGTAGCACATGCCGGCGGCGGTGTTTTCATCGAATGTCTTCCAGGCGAAGTTGCCGTCGGCTTCAGCAAGCCATTCTTCATAGGCGACGACCTTGGGTAGCGCAGTCTCCGGCAAATGCGCCTTGTCGGTCAGCACGATAACCTGCTTCAGCGATTTGACCGCGCCGGCGATCTTTTCGAGCAGCGGCAGGAAGCTCAGGTCGACGAAGATCGCCTTATCCTCGGCATTGTTCATGATCCAGGTGATCTGCTCGGGAAAGAGCCGCGGGTTAAGCGTGTGATAGATCGCGCCGACACCCATAATGCCATACCAGGCCTCGATGTGGCGCGCGGTGTTCCAGGCCAGTGTTGCGATGCGGTCGCCAAGCCCGAAGCCGTCACGCTCGAGCCTCTCGGCGACCTTCAGGGCACGATGGTGAATTTCGGCATATGTGCTGCGCACGATCGGCCCCTCGATCGAGCGCGACACGATCTCGCGTCTGCCGTGCTGCCTCTCGGCATTGTCGATCAGCTTGTGGCAAAGCAGCGGCCATTCCTGCATCAGCCCGAGCATTTTGTTCCTCCCGTTAGTTTTTCGCCATTGTGGGACGAACCGGCGGATTGTCCAGCCAGGACCGGGGCTGGAGCGGTGCCTGGAGCCAAATGAGGCCGAATTCGCCACAATCCGGCCATGCTCGGCGTTAACGTTGATTAATAGGTGGGGCGCGATTGGCGAATGAAAGAGGTTCGCATGGACGCGCAGCTCGACGACGAAGCCCTCGAAAATACGCTTGCCGAAAGCCTGGCCGATCTGGTGGCGACCGATGTGGCGCCGGCCGATCTGGTTCCCGGCGCCAAAACCGTTTCCGAAGATGAATTCGTCGAGGTCGTTGGCGGCGCTCTCGAGGCGGTCGGCGGCACACTCTTGTTCAAGATGTGCGTTGAGAACGAGGGCGAAGCCCAGCACGTCGCCGCCGCATCGGTCGGCGATGCCGGCAATCGACAGTTCCTGCTGCTCACCTTGCCGACCAGCGGTGGTGCGCTGAAGGTCGAGACCACCTCGAAAAGCACCAACCCGGTGGCCGGCATTGCCGCCGCCTATGCCGGGCTGATGGACGCATTCCAGGCCGCCGCCTAATTCTAGGCGAGGTATCGGAGGAAAGCGCGAGACTTGCCCCCGTGGACGCCCGCCTGGTGGCAGGCAGGTCTTGCGCAAGGCTCTTGCCAGACACATCTTGGGGTTTAGGCAAGGAGATCCGACATGGACCAGATCGCAAACCCGTCACCAGGCTTTCAGCGGAATCCGGGCAAGGTCATCACCGTCGAGCCTTACAAGGGCACCGTGACGGTGCGCGTCGGCGATGTCGTCATCGCTTCGTCCAGCAAGGTCAAAGTGCTGACCGAATCGCCCTACCCTCCGGTTTTCTACATTCCGTTCGACGACATCGACTTCAACCGGCTTGGCAAAACCGAACGCTCGAGCCATTGCCCCTACAAGGGCGATGCCAGCTATTGGAGCGTGCTGCCCGCCGGCGATGCCGGCGAGGATGCGATGTGGGCCTATGAGCGGCCGTTCGACGAGATGTCAGACATTCGCGATCACGGCGCGTTCTATCCGAACAAGGTGACCATCGAGGCCACGCCCGACTGATCAGTCGGTGGTGCCTTCATCGCCGACGCCGTCGGCATCGTCGAGACGCACGAAGGTGAGGCCCTTGGCCTTCAGCGCCAGAAGTCCCTGCACCACGCCTTCGCCGGCCGCATGGGTCGGCTGGTTGATGTGAGCGATGATGACGTCGCCTTCCTTTGCCGCGGCAATGCGCCGGGCGGTCTCTTTTGCGCCGAGCAATGAGCCGCCATCGCCGTTGATTGAGAATCCGGCGATCTTGAAACCAAGCTTGCGTATCATCGCGATTGCCGACGGGCTGTATTCGGCGGTTGCGCCGCGAAACCATTTCGGCGCCGGTTCGCCGGTCACGGCAAGAGCGGCAGCACCCGATTCGACCTCGGCCAGCACGGCCTCCGGGCTGCCGGCACTGCGAATGCCGTAGATCTTTTGCGGCGTGTCGACGGCCGGGACGTGGCGGCCACCATGGTTTTCCAATTCAAACAGTTCGGGATGCGCCCGCATGATCTCGACGGCGGCGGCGTTGTGCTTCAGCCAGATGCCGGTGACGAAAATGGTGGCAGGAATCTTGTTTTCCACCAGCGCCGAGAGAATCCGTGTGTCGGTCCTTCCGCCGCACGCATCGAGCGTCAGCGCGACGCGGCCGCCGCCCGCCTCGGCCTTGATGTGCAGCGTCGGTGCGACGAGCAACTGGGCGTTGCCAGGAGAAACAGCCCACAGCGATATCGCAATGGCGCAAAAATACTTTTGGAACGGGCGCATCGATTATTTCCAGGTCGGCCGGATCAAAGTTGAAGCGGCGACCCCAAGACCGCCATCAAGGCGGAAATCGGGACGATGCCCCTGCAAAAGCGTCGGCAGCGGCCATTTGACCGCCGGCCTGACCTTTGGCAAGCGCGAGGTCACAATGCGTGCTCCACGTCCTTAACCTTACGTGAAAGGATCGCGAGCACCGCGTCGACCACCGCTTTGACCTCGAGTCGCCAGACGCAGCAAGCCTTGCTCGGATCGGGCCGGCGGCACAGGTCCCTGGCTATGCACTCGCAAGGCATGGAGGGCCGCGGCGTAACACTGGGCACGCCGACAGGCCCCCAGACGGCCGGGTCGGTCAGGCCGAACAGGCCTACAACCGGCGTTCCGGCGGCGGCGGCCATGTGCATCGGGCCACTCTCGTTTCCCAGGAACAGGCGTGCCTGGCCGAGGACCGCCAGCAGCGTTGCCAGCGACAGCGCCCCGACCACGTTGACGACCGGCGAAGCGGCCTTGGCGACGATGCGCTCGGCAGATGCCCGTTCATCGGGGCCGCCGACAAGCAGGAAGTCCAACCCGGTCTGCCGCGAGATCTCGTCGATCGCCAGCGCAAAACGTTCCGGCTGCCATTGCCGCCCCCGGAAGCTCGCTCCTGCATGAACGGCTATGAAGGCGTTACGCCGGAGGTGATGCCGGTCGAGAAGCGCCAATGCCCTGGCGGTCTCCAGCGGCAGCGGCTCAATCGCTGGGACCGGCGCACGCAACTCCACGCCAAGCGCCTCAAGCGGCGAAAGATAGCGGTAGAGATAATGCTGGCCACCAAAGCCAAACGGCTTGGCTAGGACGTTGGCGGGCTGGCGTTCCAGCCAGCGCAACGGTTTTTCGGGAGGATCATATCCGACGCGGGTCTTGGCGTTGACGAGCCTGACGATGATGCGTGAGGTTTTGGAATCGGCCAGGTCGATGGTCAGGTCAAACCGGAACCGGCGCAGAGCGCGCACCATCGCGTAAAGCTCGCGACCACGCTGCACAGGGGTGCCACGCATCCGTACGCGCCGGAACGCCACCACGTCCGAGGCGATGCCATGAGCCAACAGGAAACTGGCAAAGTTCGCCTCGCAAAGGAACACTATCCTGGCCTTTCGATATTGGAGGCGCAGGTTTCTGGCGAGCGCGGAAGCGAGGACAAGATCGCCGATGAATTTCGTCTGGAGGATGAGAATCGAGCGGACGTGCGTGGGCGGGTTCTGCAACATCTGTTTCTGGCACCGGGGCGGGTTCGGGGGCCGGAAACTGGGCAGAAACGATGTCGGGATTTGGAGCCGACAGACGCACGTTCGCGTGAATTCAGTTACAAATCGGTAAGGTCAGATGCCGATGGACTGCAACTCCTATCCGCGGCCGTTCTTTGCAGCCTGCACCGCCGCTTGCGCGGCGGCCAGCCTGGCGATCGGCACCCGGTATGGCGAGCACGAGACGTAGTCGAGGCCGACCTTTTCGCAGAAATGGATCGAGGCCGGGTCGCCGCCATGCTCGCCGCAAATACCGAGCTTGATGTCGGGCCGCGTTGCCCTGCCCTTTTCGGCCGCCATCCGCACCAGCTCGCCGACACCCTCTACGTCGAGCGACACGAACGGATCCTGCTCGATGATGCCTTTTTGCCGGTAGGTCTCGAGGAACGAGGCCGCGTCGTCGCGCGAGATACCGAACGTGGTCTGGGTCAAATCGTTGGTGCCGAAGGAGAAGAATTCGGCCGCCTCGGCGATGACATGAGCGCGGATCGCGGCACGCGGCAGTTCGATCATCGTGCCGGTCAGATAGTCGATCCTGACACCGGTCTCCTCCATCACGCTTTTGGCGACCGCATCGATACGTGCCTTGACGAAGTCGAGCTCCTTCACCAGCCCGACCAGCGGCACCATGATTTCGGGGACCACCAGCGCGCCGGCCTTCCTGCCGGCCTCGACGGCCGCCTCGAAAATGGCGCGCGCCTGCATCTCGGCAATTTCGGGATAGGAAACCGCAAGCCGGCAGCCGCGATGGCCGAGCATCGGATTGAACTCGTGCAGCGCTTCGGTGCGCCGCCGGAGCTTGTCCGGCGATACGTTCATGGCGGCGGCGACCTCGGCCACCTCCTCCTCCGTTTTGGGCAGGAATTCGTGCAGCGGCGGATCGAGCAGGCGGATCGTTACCGGCAGGCCGGCCATGATCTCGAACAGTTCGAGGAAATCCGAGCGCTGCATCGGCAACAGCTTGGCCAGCGCCGTTCGCCGATCCTTTTCCGTATCGGCCAGGATCATCTCGCGCATAGCAACAATGCGGTCGCCGTCGAAGAACATGTGTTCGGTGCGGCAAAGACCGATGCCTTCGGCGCCGAAGGACCGCGCCATGCGCGCATCCAGCGGCGTCTCGGCATTGGTGCGCACCTTCATGCGGCGCGCGCCGTCGGCCCATTCCATGATGGCGGCGAAATCGCCCGAGAGTTCCGGCTGCAGCATCGGTACCGCGCCTTTCAGCACCTGGCCGTTGCCGCCGTCGATGGTGATGATATCGCCCTTGCGGAACGTCGATCCCATCGCCATCAGCGTGCCGGCCTTGTAGTCGACGCGCAGCGAGCCTGCGCCCGAAACGCAAGGCTTGCCCATGCCGCGCGCCACAACAGCGGCGTGGCTGGTCATACCGCCGCGCGTCGTCAGTATGCCTTCGGCCGCATGCATGCCATGGATGTCTTCGGGGCTGGTCTCGATGCGCACCAGGATCGCCTTGCGGCCTTGTGTCTTGGCCTCCTCGGCGTCGTTCGAGGAAAACACGATTTCGCCGGTGGCAGCACCTGGCGATGCCGGCAGGCCAACGCCGATGATATCGCGCGCCGCTTTTGGATCGATCGTCGGATGCAGCAACTGGTCGAGCGAGGCCGGATCAATGCGGGCGACGGCCTCCTCCTTCGAAATCAGCCCGTCCCTGGCCATGTCGACGGCAATCTTCAGTGCCGCCTTGGCGGTGCGTTTGCCTGACCTGGTCTGCAGCATCCATAATTTGCCGCGCTCGATGGTGAATTCGAGATCCTGCATGTCGCGGTAATGTTTTTCCAGGCGGTCGGAGATACTGACGAAAGCCTGGAAGGCGTCCGGCATCAGTTTCTGCAGCGACGGCTTGTCGGAGCCGGCGGCAATGCGCGCCGCCTCGGTGATGTTCTGCGGCGTGCGGATGCCGGCAACGACATCCTCGCCCTGGGCATTGACCAGGAACTCGCCATAGAGCTGCTTTTCGCCGGTCGACGGATTGCGGGTGAAGGCGACGCCGGTGGCCGAGGTGTCGCCCATATTGCCGAAGACCATGGCCTGGACATTGACCGCCGTGCCCCAGCTTGCGGGAATATCGTGCAGGCGCCGGTAGGTGATCGCGCGGTTGTTCATCCAGCTGGAAAACACCGCGCCGATGGCGCCCCACAGCTGCTCGTTCGGATCCTGCGGAAACGGCTTGCCGAGCTCCTCCTCGACCTTGGCCTTGTAGAGCGCGATTACACCTTGCCATTCTATGGCTGTCAGCTCCGTGTCGAGTTCATGGCCGAGGCCGCCCTTCTGGTCTTCGAGTATCTCCTCGAAGACCTCATGGTCGAGGCCCATGACGACGTCGGAATACATCTGGATGAAACGGCGATAGCTGTCATAGGCAAAGCGCGGATCGCCTGAATCGGCGGCAAGTGCCTCGACCGTCTCATCGTTCAGGCCGAGATTGAGCACGGTGTCCATCATGCCGGGCATGGAAGCGCGGGCGCCGGAGCGCACCGACACCAAAAGCAGTTTCGACGGATCGCCGAAGTGGCGCCCGGTCAGCCGGCCGATATGGTCGAGGGCGACCGCAACATCCGCTTCCAGCGAGGCCGGATACGCGTGGCCGTTGGCGTAATAGGCGTTGCAGACCTCGGTGGTGATAGTGAATCCCGGTGGCACCGGCAGGCCCAGGCTGCACATTTCGGCAAGGTTGGCGCCCTTGCCGCCGAGCAGATTGCGGTCGCCGGCACGGCCTTCCGCGGCGCCGTCGCCAAAGGTGTACACCCATTTGGTCATGCTTGCTCCCCGGTTGCAGGAGATTGGAAATATTGGCAAATCGAGCGATATGATGCTGCAGTGCGAAAGGCAAGGCATCGACCAAGCCGGCCGGCCTCTACAATCGATTAAGGAAAAGCGGCGCCGAAAAGACTTGCTTTTTGGAAAGCTTTGTTGTAGAACATAACGAGAACAAAAGGTAGAGCGATGAGAATGACCGGAAGGCTCGATTATCTGGAAATGCCGGCGACGGGCGGAACGCTGGACAGCGTGAAGGCTTTCTACAGCGCGGCCTTCTCATGGTCGTTCACCGATTACGGGCCGACCTATTCAGCTTTTGCCGAAGGGCTGGACGGCGGTTTTCAGGCGGATGGCCAAGATGCGCCGGCCAAGCCGCTGCCCGTGCTCTATTCCGAAAGGCTGGAGGAAACATTGAGCGCCGTCGAAAATGCCGGCGGCACCATCGTCAAGCCGATCTTTTCATTCCCCGGCGGCAGGCGGTTCCACTTCGTCGATCCGGCCGGCAATGAAATGGCGGTATGGGGTGAATAGATCCGTTCAAAGTAGCGACTGCAAAACTGGTGGATCGGTCGCGCATAGTCGGCATTGAGCTTTCTCCCGGCTCGTCCTATAAGGCCGCGCGCACAGCGGGCAGGCTCCGGCTGTTGGGGCGTCGCCAAGTGGTAAGGCATCGGTTTTTGGTACCGACATTCCCAGGTTCGAATCCTGGCGCCCCAGCCAGTTCTCCAATTCTGACGATCCCCCGAGTCGCAATCTCAGTTGCAGACACCTTGGTCGCGGACTGGTATCTGCGGTATCTGTCCACAACAAATTGGTGTCTTCGGCAGAGAGCGCGATCCGGCCGGCATCTTAGTTTAATGTCGGCTCAATTGACCGGCAGTCAAATGCATCTTGTGGAGAAAAGCAGTTTTTCTGCCACGGCTTGGCGTTCGATCTTACAGTTTGAGACTTTTATAATCCAAAACATCGGATTTTTGTCGCTTTCCTTCAGATAAGTCAGCACCTAAACGCCTCTCTAGTAGCAATCGGCGCGCAATTATCAAACCAATTTTAATAAAATTCAATTTCTTTTTAACGACGGCGATCATGTTGTCTTGTGCTGTCAGCAACAAGTAGAATGTCGCAGAAATATCAATAAGCATCTCTCGGAAAACAACGTTGGCATCTCTGAAGTTAAATTTTCTTTTATCGCACAATGTCGACTATCCGTAAGTATATTTTTCGCCGCAACGTGAGAATCCTGCCGCCGATCAATCATTCTATCAGGGCGTGCAGGTATGTGATTTGGCGCTAATATACACCTTCTAGTAGGCAGGCATCCGCGGGGCGCTATCGAATCAAAATGAGGGATTATGGATGGCGACTCTCCATTACACGTCGGGCGGATCCGGCACGGACATTGCAAAAGCCGGATTCAATCTGGCTAGCGTGCAATATGTTGACCAGGTCAACGAGCTGCCAGAGGGCATGAAAGGCTTGGTCTACCTCGACGAGGCCAACGGAGTAACCCAATCCTTTATCGACAAGGTTACTCCTTTCCTCGGCAATCCGAACGTATTTGGGTTCTTCTTGGTTGACGAGCCGGATCCCACCGGCCAATGGGGCACCTACGCCTCTGCCGCAAATCTGAAGGCAGAATCCGACTGGATCCATGAGCATTTTCCAGGCGCCAAGACCTACATCACAATGATGAGCTTGGGGACATCGGCGAATCCGGATTTTAGGGGCACGTACAATCCCGCCAATACGGGTATCGATTACTACGGCATAGATGTCTATCCCGTCCGCACGGATGGCCCGGTCGACTACAACATGATCGATAAATTCGTCGCCGCCGCTCAGGCATCGGGCATCCCGACGAGCCAGATCGTTCCGGGCTACCAGGCGTTTGGAGGTGGCGAGTATAACACCGACATGGGTGGCAAATATGTGGTGCCCACCGCCGCCCAGATGGAAATTATGATGGAGCACTGGGCCAAGCTGGTTCCGTCACCCGCCTTCGACTACGCATACGCCTGGGGGTCGCAGCGAGGCGACACAGCGTTGGAGAGCTCTTCGGAACTGCAGGCCGTTTTCCGGGAGCACAATCTCGCTACCACCGGGACCGAACCGCCTCCCGTCGACACAAGCGACACCTTGTACGGCACCAGCGGCGACGATGTGTTCCACGGCGCCGGTGGCCACACGATGATCGGCTATGGCGGCAATGATACCTATTATGTCGAAGATGTCCGCGATAAGGAGATTGAGGCAGCAGGCGGCGGTACGGACAAAGTGCTCGCGTCAGTAAGTCATGCGCTTGCGGCCGGGTCGGAGATCGAGCTTCTCGCCACCAACAGCCCGTCCGGCACGACGGCGATCAACCTGACCGGCAATGCGTTCGCCCAGACCATCCAGGGCAATGCCGGCGCTAATGTCATCAACGGCCTCGGCGGCGCCGACATGATGAGCGGCTATGGTGGCAACGACACCTACTATGTCGACAATGCCGGCGACAGGGCGATTGAGGCGGTGGGCGGGGGCAACGACAAAGTGCTCGCCTCGGTGAGTCACGTCCTGTCGGCCGGCTCGTACATTGAGCTCCTCGCCACCGCCAACCCGTCCGGGACGACGGCAATCAACCTCACCGGCAATGGGTCTGGCCAAACCATCCAGGGCAATGCCGGTGCCAATGTCATCAATGGTCGCGGTGGCGCTGACACCATGACCGGCTATGGCGGCAACGACACCTACTATGTCGACAATACCGGCGACAGGGTGAACGAGGCAGTGGGAGGCGGCACTGACAAAGTGCTCGCATCGGCGAGCTATGCCCTTTCGGCGGGCTCGCAGATCGAGCTTCTCGCCACCACCAGCCCCTCCGTCAGCACGGCGATCAACCTCACCGGTAATGAGTTCGCCCAGACCATCCAGGGCAATGCCGGCGCCAACGTCATTAATGGTGGCGGCGGCGCCGACACGATGGCCGGCCGTGGCGGCAACGACACGTACTATGTCGACAATGCCGCTGACAAGGTGGTTGAGGCAGTGGGCGGCGGTACCGACAAAGTGCTCGCCTCGGTGAGCCACGCCCTGTTGGCCGGCTCGCAGATCGAGCTCCTCGCCACCACCAATCCGTCCGGTACGTCTGCAATCAACCTGACCGGCAACGCCTTTGCCCAGACTGTCCAAGGCAATACCGGCGCGAACATCATCAACGGTGGCGGCGGTGCCGACATCTTGACCGGTAACGGAGGCAATGATGCCTTCGTGTTCAACAGCGCTCTTGGAGCCGGCAATATCGACAAGGTCACCGACTTCAACAAGCTCCAGGACAAGATCCAGCTTGACGACGCCGTTTTTGCCGGGCTTAAGTTGGGCGGCCTTTCATCCGATGCTTTCTTTGCTGGCACGGCTGCGCATGACAGCTCCGATCATATCATCTACAACAGTTCAACCGGAGCGCTCTCTTTCGACAGTGACGGGATCGGCGGCGCAGCTCAAATACAGTTCGCCACTCTCTCCCCAGGTCTGTCGCTTACGGCAGGTTCATTCCTTGTGATCTGAACGACCCAGGACGGCGGACCTTCGAGCCGGTCCGCCGCTCCGTCTTTGTTCAAGCACCTGATGTTCGGACGTGGGTACCGCGTTCGGGCTGACGTTTACCCGGGATTACATCGGCGTGCCGGTGAAGAGGCGAAGCCGATCCACACGCCTGCTATAGGAACCGTCGCTTGGCGCAGACATCCGCGCGCCCTTTGCGTGTGCCCCCGCGGGGGCGGGTGATGCGGACTGTGAGCAGCACCCCCGCGCAATTGACTATAGGGTAATCAGCGCGAACGGCGCGCCAGTGTTCGTGAACTCGCCGAATGTGCGCGATGTGTTCGACCACGCTTTCACATCTCATCTCGATGTTGGTAAGAAAGGCGCTACGTTCGTCAGCCGACAATGTTTTGGGATCCATCACGTCACCTGTCGCGTTTCGGCCGGCGCGCGGATACGTGGCTTGGTACCTGTCAAGCGAGCGCGGACGGCTTCAGGCGTTGCTTCGAAGTCCGGCCCAGCTTCGAGCCATTCACGGTTTGAGCCCTAACCGTTTTTCGTGGGTGCCATAGGGGTTGTTGTAACCCCACCTTTCTGGCTGTGGAGGCCGAGGGCTTTGGCATGGTTGAGCCTCTGTCGCTTGGATCCCACCATCTCCTTGACTATTGTATCGGTGGGGCCCGGCCTTGGGTCGAGCGGGGCGCCTACAATCACGGCGAGAGCCTCGAGCGGTAGTCGAAGTCTCGCACTTGGGACCAAGTGTGTGAATGAACCAACGAATCCGCTCAGTACGAAGATCGGTCACGTACTGTGCTCGGCACGCGCACCTCGCGAACGTCATCAAAACGCTAGTATCTCTGCACAGAGGTTATGACTCTTTGGAAGTCGGCTTGGGCTAGGCTTTGGCCATCTTAAGGCGTGCGTTGTCGGTACAGAACATCCAGTTGGTGCGGGCGCGGCTCGTGTTTCGCAGATGCTCCCAGGCAGCGGTCTCTGCGACGAGGCGATCGTAGCTGTCGATCCGACGATCGAGGCACTAGCCGCGCAGAACGCCGAATTTTGATCTCGACCATGTTGAGCCAGCTGGCGTGTTTGGGCGTGTAGTGGAATTCCAGCCGTCGAAGGATGCGTCGCGCCTCTGAAGCGGGCCTGGCCTGGTAGAGCATAGCGGCCGAGTGGGTTGACAGATTGTCGAGCACCACCCTGACGCGTTCGGCCTTCGGGTAATGGATATCGAGGAGGTCGCGCATGCAGTAGGCAAAGTCTTGTGCCGCGCGTCGCTCGGTGACCTTGACTTTGCGCCAGGAGCGGTGCGCGTCAGGAAGACGAACAGGTTGGCGGTACCGTTGCGTTTGTACTCGCAGTCGTACCGCTCAAGCCGGCCGCTGAAGGGCAATCTGCCTGGACAACCATTTGGATCTCGTCCTCGCCGACGCCGATCCGAGCGCTGAGCGGTGGCAAATCGGATCATCGAGGGCGCTTGGCAGCGCCTTTGAATAAAAGGTCCATGGTAGCCTCTGAGTTGTGGGTTGACTTTGACGTCCCGGAAGACGTTTAGATTGCCGCGACCCTAGGGGGACGCAGCATGAATTATAGACCCGACATCAGCGGACTGCGGGCCGTGGCCGTTGTTCCTGTTGTCCTCTACCACGCCGGATTTTCTGCGATCAGCGGCGGCTTTATCGGAGTCGATATTTTCTTTGTCATCTCCGGGTTTCTAATCACTTCCGACATAATCGAGCGGATCAAGAACGACACATTTTCGCTGGTAGAATTCTACCATCGCCGCGTTCGCCGGATTTTCCCGGCCCTGTTCGCGATGTTCGGTGCCTGCTTTGTGATGGCGTGGTTTGTGCTGCCGCCGGGAGAATTCACTAGCTTCAGCAAGAGTGCGATTGCCGCTGCGCTGTCCGGCGCGAACATCTTTTTCTATCGAAACACGGACTATTTCACCGCAGCCGCCGGATCGCTCCCGCTTCTGCATACGTGGTCGCTCGCGGTCGAGGAGCAGTTCTATCTGCTGTGGCCGCTGGTGCTAATGATCCTGATGGCATGGCTGAGGCCGTGGGCTTTGATAATCGTCTCAGCGCTCGGCGTCGCCTCGATTGCCGCCGGCCAGTATTGGCTTCCAGTCGATCAGCCCTTCGTGTTCTACATGCTCCCGACGCGGGCGTGGGAACTGCTCCTTGGCGGGATCATCGCGCTGCCGTCGGTTAAAGCGATGGCCGCTCGGCTCGAGCGGAGACCGGCCGAAATCGCCGCTCTCGCCGGTCTTGCGCTCATTGTCGCTTCGCTATTCATAATCGACAGCGATACGCCGTTCCCCGGCCTCTCTGCACTCGGCCCTTGCATTGGAGCCGCCCTTGTGATCGCCGCCGGCATCCGCCATCAGACCGCAGTTTCGAGAGCGCTATCCGTTTCTCCGGCCGCTTTCGTCGGGCTGATTTCCTACTCGCTTTACCTTTGGCATTGGCCGCTGCTGGTCTTCTTAGGGATCTACAAAAACCGGGACCTGTTTGTCTCGGAGCGGGTGAGCATCGTTGTTGCAGCACTGCTCATCTCCACTCTTTCCTGGCGGTTTGTGGAGCGCCCATTCCGTCAGAAGCAGGAAACGGCGATTTGGAGGTGGGCCATCCCGGCTGCCAGCGCCATGGCGGTTGCTTGCTGCCTATCCCTAGTCATCATCAAAGGCCAAGGGTTCCCAAACAGAGGGCCAGCCATGGCCCCATCGGTTGCGGCTATGATGGCAGAGAGAGCCACGTTTCAGGCTTCGCCGTGCCTCATGCGCGGTGCCCTTATTCCCGCCGGGAGCAAATGCATACTCGGCAGCGAAGACCCGCTGTCACCTACGATCATTTTATGGGGCGATTCCCACGCCGCACATTTGGCGTCATCCCTCGATGAGGCTGGCAAAGCGATAGGTGTGCGCGTCAGGCAGATTACAAAGGCCGGGTGCGCACCATTGCCCGAGTTACAGATGCTCCCTTCAAGCCCAATGCGGGCCGATTGTCCGGCCTTCAACTCGGCCGCGCTGAAGGCAATCCTTGACGACCCGAACGTCTCCCTCGTGATCCTGGCCGGGCGGTGGAACACCTATTCTAGAAGCGACAGAAGCCTTCTTTCGAGGGATGGCACCTGGCCCTCGCCGGAGGTTTCCAGGGCCAACTTTTCGTCGTCTATACGAAGCACCGCCGACAGGCTGGCGGCACGCGGCATCAAGACCGCTGTCGTTGGACCGGCGCCAGAACCCCCGACCGATGTGCTAGTCTGCCTGATCCGCGCCTATTTCATGGGAACGGCCGACGCGCCCTGTTCGACCATGCCGGCCGAACCGCACTGGAATGACAACAAGTTCCTGTCCGATCTGCTTCCGCGCTCGGTTCAATTCATCCCGATCGTGCCGGCGTTGTGCGGGCCAAGTGATTGCCGGTTGAAAGCGGGCGACGAGATTTTATACCAGGACAAGACACACCTTTCGAAAGCAGGGGGCCATCTTCTCGCCGCCATTTTCGAAAACGCCATTTCCCCCGCCAATCTCGCTGTTAAACTGGATTTGCCGCCCTCGTAAACAGCCGCGGATCGGCCTGCTCAGGAGACCAGAGGCTGATTTCTGATGTGGACAAGAAGTGCGGCGGGCCGTCAAGCAATCTTCAGATTGCGCTTGTGAATCCTGAGGCTGCTGTCTACCCTGAAAAATTCATGGGGGTTGGCGAATTTGGTGTAGGCCGTTGAAATGACGCAGGATTTGGTTTTTTACGGCAAGATGATTGCCGCCAGTTATTAGGGTGGCAACGACGCCAACCGGCCGCGCTCCGATCCGATCTTAAAGATCGCCTAGGATGCGCTGCCTTCGGGTCGGGATCTGGCCTCCCGGTCGACGATGTGCCGGCTGGAGAACTTGCCCCGGGGTGCGGCAACTGGTCCTTCCGCCAGGCTCCAAAGCGGATCGTGCTCGACATTGACGACACCTTTGACGCCGTGCATGGCAGCCAGCAATTGCGGCTGTTCAATGCCCATTACGACGAATACGGCTTCCAGCTGATCGTGGTGTTCGATGGCGCGGGACGTTTCGCCAGCGCGACCCTGCGATCGGACAAGCGGCCGACTGGGGCAGAAATCCGCCCCCACCTGCGACGCCTCGTGCGGGCGATCCGGAGCAATTGGCCGAACACCCGGATCCTGATCCGGGCCGACAGCTATTATTGCAGTCCGCAGGTCATCGACTGGTGCCGCGCCAACGATATCGACTTCATCTCGGGCTGGCGCTCACCACGACCTTGCGCAGGCATGTCGGGATCTGGAGACCAGCACGACGGCCCGCTTCGAAGCGTCGGCGAAGACGGGCAACGTCCGACCGTTGTTGATCGTGACCAGGACCGGGCCAAGCCAGATGCGCATGCTGCCGGCCATCCTTACTTCGTGCAGGCCGGCGCGCGCTGGCACGTCCGGTTATTGCCGGCCACCTGATTGGCGAATGGCCGGCCGTTCTTGATGATAAAGTCGCGTGTCGCGGGTGCTGGTGTCAGCAGCGAGAAGCCGGCGCCCTCAGTCGCAGCGGTCTTCGTTTGGCACCCAGCGACCGCCGAGCTCACCGGACAGATGAGCAGCATCCAGATCGGTGATTTCCGGATGTCGTGGTTCCTCTGTTCGATTAGCGCCATGGCGCGGGCGCGCGCCTCGTTCTCGACGTCGGTGCGTGAAGCCTCTGCCACTTGGGATAGGCCGTGGCGAGCTTCGAAATCGTAGCGGTTCTTCTTCTAGCCGGGGCCGTTCCAGGTCTCGGCGACAACCGGCCAGCGATGCGCGCGGAGATCGTCGTCCACCTTCCAGGCGACAAGCAGCTTCACCGTCGCCTCGAGATGCGCCGCCTCGTCATCCATGAACGCCTGCACCATGGCCTGGATGGACGGGAAGCCGGCGGCCTTGAAGTTCTCGCCCAAGATCTGCGTCAGGCCCCATGATGCCGACTTGAGCGCCGCCGCCTCTTCGATCGCCATGGCCGCGACCAGGCGCGGATAGCTGTCCTTCGGATAAGGCTTCGCGCCCCATTTGGCATAGGCGAGCCCGGCCTTCACCGCGGCGGCACGCTTGGCGCCGGACAGGTTGCGATGGAAGACATGCGGCTCGAACAGCAGCTTCGGCCGGCCCTCGCTAATCAAAACCGGACCCTGCCGCCTCGATATCCATGAAAGCGTGAACTTCGTCCTCGCCGACGCCGATCGTCGCGCCAATGCGCGGAATGTCGAGATCGCTAATGCGCTTCGCAGCGCCCCTTGAACGTGCTGTCCATGGCAGTTCCTGTCCGCCCTCGCAGGGAGGTTGAGATAGTCGGTGGTTGTGCTAAGTGTTTGCCGCGCTCAACTTGGAGCGACACGGCGTTTGCGTCTTCGAGGGACCACAAGATGTTGTCGAGAGTGACCCAACGCGTACTGAAGAATGCAAACAGGCTTAGAGTACCTGCCGTCGCCCGCTCGGTGCAACGCGCGCGGCTGACGTATCTTTCGGACGCAAAGTTTATCAGCCTTCGCGATGCGATCAGGCAGCTGGGGCGTGAAAAGGTACCCGGCGATTTCATAGAATACGGGATCGCACTCGGTGGTTCGGCAATCTACATTGCGTCCGAACTCGACGGAGACCGTCATTTCCACGGCTACGATGTGTTTGGCATGATCCCGAGCCCGACAGAACAGGACGACGAAAAATCCAAGGCCCGTTACGAGACCATCCGGTCGGGACGATCCACAGGCATTGGCGGTGACACCTATTACGGGTATCAAGGCAACCTATTCGATAAGGTGAGTGCCAGCTTCACGGGTTTTGGCGTCCCGGTCGATGGCGAAAGGATCGTCCTTCACAAGGGCCTGTTCGAAGACACGGTAGATTTTGATCCGAAAACCAGAATAGCGTTGGCCCATGTCGATTGCGATTGGCACGATCCGGTCAAGTTCTGTCTCGAGCGAACCTTCGAGGTGTTGAGCCCAGGAGGCGTCATGATCCTGGACGATTACAATGACTACGGGGGATGCCGGACGGCGACCGATGAATTCCTTGCCGGCCGCGCTGACTGCCGTCTGACACGAATCCTCCCTCATGCCGTGATCCGGCGATTATAGGTCGCATCCTGGTTTTGCGCAGTTCACCAAGCAGAAGTCGACCCGCGCCGAGCCTAGGTATGTCAGACGCCTGGCGAACCCGACGGGTGCCGCAGACTCGCCCTTGCCCGGACTAAGAGCCTGCGGAAGCGTACCGAGAGTGCACTTCGCCATGGCTGCTCAGGAACCCCGGCCAAGGAGCAGTGGAAGCGGATCAAGCACCTGCCGTCTGTGACTGTGATCTAAAAGGAACGGGTTGGACAGCTCATCTGGTGTCAATACTGAGATTTGGGTATAGCCGCAGTCCTCAAAAACGCTCAAACGTCTTGCGAACGTCGCTACTTACCTGAGCAGAGATGCGGAGCTCCATTCAACTCTCGACACTTAATTATGCGCTTGTGGTCGCCGAGGAGGGCAGCTTCCTGCGCGCGGCGCGGCGCGCCGGTATCGATCACTCCGCGCTCAGCCGGCGCATACGCGATCTCGAATATGCGATGGGAACGAGGATATTTCATCGCCATGCCCGCGGCGTGGGCGCAACCCCGGCCGGCGAGCGTTTCCTGGGTCGTCTGCGCTCCGTGCTACTCGAACTGGACAATACTCTGACGCTGGCCAGGACGGGGATCAAGGATGAACAACAAAGGCTTTCCATCGGCTCCAACGGACTCATCCTCGCCGGGCGAGCGCTGGATGCGGTCATCGAGTTCGGGCAATGTCATCCAAATGTGACCATCAGCTTGATCGAAGGGTCTCACCCTGAACCACGGGCTATGTTGGGCGGGGCGGAGGTCGACGTTGCCGTCACTTCCTCCTCTCGATCCATTGGCGGCGCATTCGAATTGAAATTGTGGAAGGATACTCTAGCCGTTGTTCTCGCTCCGAATCATCCTCTCGTAAGCCGTCCCGTAATCGAGTGGTCGGAATTGGGCCAAGAGACGCTGCTCGTGCGTAAGGGCGAAGCATTTCTGCTCGCCGACGCTGTTGGAAATGGCGTGCAGCTTCCCGCAATTGTCGAACATCACGTCAGTGCGGGCATCCTTCTGCGCCTTGTCGGAAATGGGCTCGGTGTCGCTCTGATCCACGAGGGAGACGCCGGCGGCGTTCCTGATGGCGCCGTCTGCCGTAAGCTGCGGATCGGAGGCAAGCCGATCCAGATCTCCAGCTTTGCCCGTTGGCGCCCGGACAATGCCAATCCTGCCCTGACGGTCTTCATCGCATTCCTGCGCGACAGGTATTCCGCCTGACTGCCGTCCGACCACAATGACCCGAAAAGTCATCCCGGCTTCAGGGTTCGTCGGACTCGGGGAAAGGCTCTGTCTTGTAGTGAACAAGGTCAGCATCGGCCGTATCAGCTCTGCCGGATCGGCAACTATCTGTCCGGTCTCGCGGCCGAGCAATTCAGCATAGGTGACGAGATCGCGGATGAACGGCGTCGCGCAGCTCGACCGTGATCTTGACCGGAACGGTCATCGGGAATGGCGGAGAGTTTCAGCTTGGTCATGACCGATCCTTTGGCGCCGCACCCGGTCAGCACCAAAGCTTTCGGCGATGCGCACCAGGTCGCTGAGCGCTGAACGGATTTGCGGCCAAGGAAATTCGGAGCATTCCTCCCATGCCTCGCCCTCGCGCAATACGGCATCGAGCTTGCCTGCCACACCGGGGACAGTGGTGGCGGGAGTCGCTGAGAACGCTTGCAGCAGATCTTGCATTTTCTCGCCAGCCTCGCGCTCGGCCCTGAAGGCGGCGGTGTAGCCAGTTTTCTCCGCAGCCGCATCCCAGCGTGCCTGATGCGCCGCGAAATCAGCTTCGGCCTTATTGCGGAGAGCCGCCCCCTTATCTGGCGCTTTGCCGAGCACTTCATCGAGCATCTCGATCGAATGGACCGTCACTTGCTCACCCTCGGCCAGGCGAACGGTCACACAGGGAAAGCCGATGCTCTCGACAAGCATTGCCTCCAGGCGCTGCTGCCTGCGGCAAAGCCGCTCGGTCTGTTTGTGGACTGTCTCCCATTCCCGCCAAAGCACCAGTGCAGGATCAGAACGCACATTCGTGCTTCCGGCGCCGCTTGCGGACGCGTTGCCTTCGAGCGTCCACGCGGCGGTGGCCACGACTGTTCCCGCAAGCACTCGCCTGCGGGTGACGTAAGGCAGAGTCGTGGTATTGTCGGAATCAGCCATGATCCGAGCTCCAATCAGCTTGGGTTGCGGTCAGGCCGGGCGGGATGGTGCAAACATCCTGTTCGGCCGCGAATTTGCCGCACGCATAACCGGGACAATTTGACAAGTTACCGGTGAAAAGTCAACCCAAGAGATAAACGTTTGACTTATAGTAAAATTTCTGCCGCGCAGTGTCGGGGCGCTCGCGCGATGCTGGGAATAAGTCAGCGCGAGCTGGCGGACGCCGCCAAGGTATCACGGCCTACGGTGGTCGATTTCGAGCGAGGCGCCAGGGTTCCACATCCAAACAATATGGCAGCGATTCGCCAAGCGTTGGAGGTTGCCGGTATCGAATTCATCCCAGAAAACAGCGGCGGACCTGGCGTACGACTGGTACGCCGTCCGGAAAGCAAATGACCTGACGGCAGCGAGCAAACCCGAAATCCGGGAGCATCCCGCCACCGTATCGTAGACCGGCAGGCGCACTCTCTTCTTACAATCTCTTCGAAAACAGACCGACAAGACTCGTTACGGTCGATCTTACCAATGCGGAACGGCTCGCTGCCAACGAGTTCGGCGGCTCTGGCCAACATTGGCACCACCACAGTCGCGGATTCCCGACCTTTACTCCTCCGCTCCGCGCTCAGCGCATTGTTCAAGGCGATGAGATTTTTTGCAGTTGTGTGCGTCAAGTTCTGCAAAATGGCGTGGCATTGCGGTGACGTCGGCGTGTCCGCCGCGCAGCCCCCGTGTTTAGCGG
>NZ_JAMYSZ010000018.1:0-123826 GCF_040322215.1 Mesorhizobium sp. M0184 | reverse complement strand
GGCGCGCAAAGACTTGCTGTGGCGTAGATCAGCGGATCGCACATCGCTGCGGCACCACATCTTTGCTTTTCAGACCAACAGGATAGTGGACCAACCGTCAGCCACGCACCTCGCGGCCTGCCGCCTAGCGTCGGCACGAGCAGGAAAAAACAATGTGCAGACAGACACTTACGAGCGAAGCGAGGGCGAGCGCCAGCTCGCTTTATCTTGCTGTCCCCCACCACCCTCGCTGTCCCCCACCACCCTCGGTAACCGTCCGGATCCTGCACATCTTTCGGGTCGTGCAATCTCGCAACATGTGACGTTCCTTGCTATTGAGAGATTTCCGGCGGTGCCTCAACGTTCCTGGGACAAGGCCAACAACCCGTGCTGGTCGACGCATGACGCGACCTGGTATCGGGCCGTTTTGAGGCGGAGGAATATTGCCGCCGGCGCAAGCTTTCGACGAAGACTTTTGAGCTGTGAGTGCGCCATCTGCTGAGCCCGGAAGATCGGCGCAAACGTGCGGAATATCTGCGGAAATTGCGCCAGGAAAAGCCGGAAAAGCGGGGCAAGAAAGGGCCGCCGAAGCGACGCAAGAGCCCGCGCCGCTACCGCTACAGCGTGCATACGGACACCGGTCCGATTGCCCTGCAGGCGTTCTGGGGCAAGCATGTGGAGGCGATGAACTGGAGCGGGTTGGGGCTTGCCGAATATGCCGCGGCGCTCGGACTTTCGCCCCATGCGCTGCGCAAATGGCGCGCTCGTCCCCGAGGAATTCGAGGCCGAAGTGGACTGGCGATCTCTGTTGCATCCGAGTGCGCGGGCTCAATTCAGCAGCGCTGCTAATTGCGTACGGCGCCAATGTCACTTGACACCGCGGTTGACGGGCGGTCGAACCGGCGCCGCTTCAGCGACGCACAGAAGCAGGCGATCGTGCAGGAGACGGAGAAGCCCGGCGTCAGTGTGGCGGAGGTTTGCCGCCGCCATGGGATGGCCACCAGCATGCCTTCGGCCGGCGTGTCGAGTTCGGCGTGACCGCTCGCAAGGCGCCGCAATTGGCAACGGTTGCACTCATCCATGGGACGGAAACCGAACCGCCGGTACTGACTGCCCTGCGCAATCTCGTACGACCGCCGGACGGCGTGATGACAGCCCAACTGGACGACGGGCGGCGCGTCTTTGCATCCGTCGGCACAATGCAGATGCAGTCCAGCAGCATCTCGCGGCGAGGAAGAACGCATCATGATCGTCGTTCCGACGGGGGTGAAGGTGCATCTGGCGCTCGGTCATACCGACATGCGCAAGGGGCTCGATGGGCTCGCGGCGCCGTGGTGTCAAACGAGTTGTCAGCTGCGGGGTGGCAAGCGCTTCAAAAGCAGCACGCCGTTCATCAGATATTCGTTGAGCCAGTAGGCGGCAGCCGTTCGGGCGCATGCCGGCTGCCATGTCAGCAACATCCATCCTGCCGATCGGCGCGAGGCGGTGCAGCCCACCTGAATGAGTCCCACAAGAGGTACACGCGAGGGCCAATTCATGCCGGGGCGAGGACCAGGACCGCGCAACAGAGTGTCGCGACGACAATTGTTCATGGCTCGATCCTGCGACCAGGAGCCATGATTCATGGCGCTGGCTTGCGTTTGGCTGTGCGCTTGGCGTGCGGAGAAGCGAGGCGGAAAGCCTCCCTGCTTCCCCGACGCGATCGGCAACTTGTCTGCAGCCGACCGAACGATCGCAGCGAAATTTGCCTGCTTGATATTTACACGGAGTGAGGTTTGTTGGCGGAGTAACGATTATTGGCCTGATTGGCGAATAGACATACTATCCGTTTTCAAAGCGCCCTTTGGACAAGAGGAAATTCGATGACCGTTTCTCCAGACCCAAGCGACCAGGCTGATCTCGTATCAATCACCGCCGACATCGTTTCCGCCTACGTTTCGAACAATCCGCTGCCGGTCGGCGAGTTATCGAAGCTGATCGGGGATGTCTATGTCGCTTTGCAAGGGATCGGCACCCCTGTGGCTCCGGCCGCAGCCAAACTGGAGCCGGCGGTGTCGATCAAGAAGTCAGTGTCACCTGATTTCATCATATGCCTGGAAGACGGGAAAAAGTTCAAATCCTTGAAGCGGCATATCGGAACGCATTACAATCTGAGCCCTGACGAATACCGTCAGAAATGGAACCTGCCCTCCGACTATCCTATGGTTGCGCCGAACTACGCGGCGACTCGCTCGGCCCTGGCAAAATCAATAGGCTTGGGCCGCAAGGCGGCAGCGCCAGCGACGGCTGCGGCGGAAAAACCAAAACGAGCTGCTCGCGCGCCAGCGGCGGCAGCAATTGCCACGGCAATCAAATCGCCGGTGAAGAAGGCGGGCAAGGCACCCGTCAAAGCGTAGCGTGCTGCACCAGATATAGGTGCAGTGGCGAACCTGAACATGGCGAAGCCCCGCCTTGCGCGGGGCTTCGTGTTAGCTCGGATCACTCGGCGGCGCGGCGGGACCAGATGAGCGAGAACTCGCCCCCGGGGTCGGTTTCGACCAGGCTCGCATAGATCGGAGCGGGGAAGCTGGGATCGTCGAGCTTGACTGAGTGATAGTCGCGGCCCTCGCGCGAGGTCTTCTTCCATGCCGCCCCGAACTCGATGGCGCCGGCGAAGATGCGGAAGTCCGGACCTTTTTCATTGTCGCCGTCGACCGGGGTGAACGACACTGTCTTGACGTTGAGGTTGAGGGTTTTGACTGAGCCGGAGAAGCCGTTCGCGGTGCGGGAGAATGTGCCGATCGTCGCCATTGTGGTGGTTCCTTCTGTTTCTCGGGCCGCGCCCATTGCGGCCTCACATGACGGACCACTCGTCAAGCTGTGGCTCTGAGCTGCTGAGTGGTCGTTTCTGGAGGACGCTCCGCTCGGTGCGAGGCGTCCTGTCAAGGGTGCTCAATCGCATTCGGCACAAGCAGCGCGATCCCTACCGCCACATGAACCTGAGGTCTGAGCCCATTCCTGATCCGCGCGTTTGCACGTATCAACCTCACATCCGGTCGCCGCTCGAGCGGCCGCACCATAATCCCGCCTGCGGCGGCAAGGGCTCAGGAGGACGAGACCAGTCTCGATGACGGCGTTCAAAGCCATGCCGCAATGCGGTCGTCCACCTGGTTCTGGCGGGGCTGATCAGGCCCTGGCCGAACTGGAATGCGGTCAGATCGTCATGGTCTTACAAACGCTCCTTCGATCACCACGCCGGCGCGGACGTATTTCCACAAAGCCACGATCAGCTTGCGGGCCAGCGCGGTAATCATCACCTTCTTGAAGCATCCGCCATTCTGGGCAACTCGCTCGTTGAACCAGCGGCTGAGCGCCGAGGCGGGCTGGTGCCGCAACCAGAGCCACGCCATTTCCAGCAGCGTCGATCGCAAGCGTGGGTTTCCGGACTTCCGATCCCCTGTTCCCGGTCGATCGACCCGCTTTGCCATGGCGTCGGCGCAAGGCCGGCATAGGCCGCCAGCTGCCGGCGATTGTCGAAGCACCGAAACAAGCCCTCTCCCCACAGCACGGCCGCAAACTCTGGTCCGATACCGACGACTTTCGACAGCATAACCACTTCACGCGCCGATTGGCGTTCTTCGGCGAGCATGGCGTCCCGTTCCGCCTCGACTGCCTTGATCTGATCGAGCAGCATTTCCATTCGGTCGACCTCACGCAGAACCTGGCGCTTCATATTTGCGGGCAGATCCCGTCCATCGCCGGTGTGAAGAGTTTCCAGCCGATCGCGACGATCACGCCGCAAAGGATCGCAGCCGGTGATGCCCTGCGAGAAGAGCAGACCCTTGACTCGGTTGCCGTGCCGGATGCGTTCTTCCATCAACACCTTGCGCTCCCGGACGATGCGGCGGCGATCCTCCTCATAAGGGCTCGGCACGCGTAGCATGGAGCAGACTCGCGGTTCGCCACGCTTGAACGCCAGCAGCGACGCCGAGTGGTTTTGAAAGCAAGGCAGCGCACAAAGAGCTGGACGAGATCTTTGTTTCGGTGGAGTTGAGCAAGAAGTCCTGGCTGGTCACCTCGATTCGCCGGGAGCTGGCGAGAAGTTATCGCGCCATACCATCCCCGGCGCGGATATTGCCGGGCTTCTTGGCCGCCTCGCTCAGTTGAAGCAAAGGCTCGTAGCCGAACCGGCCGCGACTATCCGTTCGTCATCATTCAAGGGGCCGGCCTTGATGGCTTCTGGGTCCACCGAGTTCTGGAAGCAGAAGGCCACGACACTCATGTCGTTGACGCAGCATTTTGAACATCACTACGGTTCGGTCGCTCCTCCAAGCGCCCGCCGTGCGGGTGGCGGAGGAGTTGTATGGCCTCATGAGGGTTGAACGAATGTTTCGGGCAAGTTTGCAGCCAGCTCCGCCGACTGAACCAAGTCCGGAGATTCCATATCGACGCTTGGGTTGGACGCTCGCGCCAGCCGGAACCAACGGCGGCCACAAGCGGTTTACCAATCGAAGGGACTGCAATAGATGCAGGATAATGGAATTTTTGGATATGGAACTGGCGAGAGCCCGACAGCGGCTCAACGGAGCGCAGCTTTCCCTTAAACGTGCGAATGAAATGCTGGATGAAGACTGCGGCGTCGGCATCAATATCGCGCTGTGCAGCAGGATACGGGCTGCGCAACGGCGCGTGGTGGAGGCCAGATCGCGGTTGACGAAGATCGATCCCACCAGCGCTGACGGAGTTCGCACACGTTGAACCATCCGGGCCGTGAAGGCCTTCCGATCCGCCGCTGCCCCATGTCGTCACGGCTAGCGCCTCAGACCGCGCAGCAATATGTGAGGACCGGCCTCTCATTCGTCACGGCCCTCCGGCCAGCTCTTTGCGAGCGTAAGATCGGACAGCGGAACCAAAGGCGGATTCGCGAATTCTACCGCTAGACAATTGGATTGTCGCCCATGAGGCTCGCGACCCTCCACCTTGAAACTGCGAGATACGGCGATGTATATCGCGCCGCCAGGCTCGCGCGACTGACGCGGCAAATGATCCGGCACATCAAGCGCACTGACACCTCGGCTCAAAACGTCGAGCAAGCGCTGGCTAGGTTGGCCGAAGCAAACGCGCCCATGGACCGGCTCACGCTGCATCAGTAAGGCCGCCACGCTCATGCCCGCCCCCGCATCGGCACGATGTGCGGCGGGTTGTTCGTGTGGCGTTCCCTCCACATCCGTTTCGCGGTGCCGGGGATGGCGCTGATGATCTTGGCGATCGGGCGCTCGCTGCCCAGTCGAGTAGATCGAGCTGCGCTGGGTCATGATATCGCTTCTTCGTGACTCCGCTGGTCCTTAATCGGTTGTTCTTGCGAGACTTATGTAACATCGTGCCAGCGCCGTTCAGCGCATCGTTGCCGCCACGGCCTCGGATGATGTCGGCGACATCGAAAGAGCCGAGCCGTTGATGCGGCCCAGTTCGCTGCTACGGTCAATGATCCTGGTCGGCGGCAGACTTAAAAGCGCTGACGGGTGGCTAGAATGTATCACGTCCACGGATATGCCTACGAGAACGTCTTCCCCTTCCCGGGTGACTTTACGCGGCTTCCTCATCATCGTCCGACTCGTACTTTCGAGCTCGTGACGCTGGATCCCGGGTGCTGTCAGGCCGCATGCCGGCGATAGCAAAAGAACGCCCCCTCAATAGTGGGTCTTGCGATGTAGCGGTCTCCCACCCTCAAATTCCAAACAATTCTCTGTTGGAATACAGCGCGCTCTGAAGCCCAGGATGGCGCCGAAAGCTGTTTGCTGGGCCGTGCGCCAAATCAGCCGAATTGCTCTCTAGAAAGCCGTTCTTCTCCATACCTCTGTGCTACGCTATTGAGCACACAGGTTGGCGATCTCAATGAATTCAAGTGCTTGGCGCATAGCGCCTAGCATCGAGTTTGCGGCCTGCTGCGCTGGAGCGAGAGAACCCGACGACGAACGCGAACGCCCATCGACAGGTTTGAGAGATTTTGCTCTAGTGAG
Source organism: Mesorhizobium sp. M0184 (assembly GCF_040322215.1). Classification (NCBI taxonomy): domain Bacteria; kingdom Pseudomonadati; phylum Pseudomonadota; class Alphaproteobacteria; order Hyphomicrobiales; family Phyllobacteriaceae; genus Mesorhizobium; species Mesorhizobium sp. M0184. The sequence continues at coordinate 117,848 of NZ_JAMYSZ010000018.1, read as the reverse complement.
AGTATGATCCACGCCGCATAGACCGGTGTTATTTCCCCTGGCGATTCTTCCAAGAGATCGCGTCCTCAAGCCGGTCGTCACCCCAGAAAATCTCCTTGCCGACGACGAAAGTCGGCGAGCCGAAAATGCCGAGGCTCTTGGCTTGGTTCGTCGCGTCAACAAGCCCCGCCACGGCTTCTTCCGCGTCCGCGCGTGCCAGCACATCCTCCACATCGGCGCCGGCCTCCGTGATACTCTGGCTGATGTTCGGCTCATTTCCGGCAGGAAGTCCTTCTTCGATCCATCGCCTGTAGCTTGCCCGGACATAGGCGGGACACCAGCCTTCCGCTGCCCCCACGATCGCTACACGGTTCGCCCGTTCCAGCTCCGCTAGAGGGTACGGCGCCGGGAGCTTCGGCGAGAGCCCGCGCATTTGCGAGCGCCGCTCGATGTCCCTCCACATATAGGCGGCCTTTGCCGGCTTGTTCACAAAGGGGACGTTGTTCATCTCGATCATCACCACCCGCACATTGAAGGGTTTCCAGACGAAACGAACGCCAGTCTGCTTCTCGACCTGCTCGATGCGCATGACCGACAGGTATGTGTAGGTGCTGCCTATTGAGAACCAGAAGTCGATGATTGGCATTACCTAAAACTCCAGAGCATGACCCGCCTTGTCGCCAGCGAGGTGTGCTCCCAACGCGGCGATCCCGCTCCCGACATTAAGGCAGGCCTGGCTTCGTTGCCATTGTGGTTACCAATACGTCACCGGAAACCTGCGAGGCCAGGAAATTGCGAGCGTCGCGTATGTCCCGAGAGAACTCTGCATCTGCAAAGGGAACCAGGAGTTGCTCCAGCATCGAGCAGGGATAGAGCCCAGGGCTGGCCTCGTGTGCGAAACGCGCGAGATCTGTCGCGGCTCGAAGTTCCAACATTCGGGCGTCCTGCTGCCGCGCAACCTCCATTGCGGCGAGGAGGCTGGTTTCCCCCCGGGAGAGGTCCGGCTGTGGTTGCTTCAGTGCCACCAGGCCATCGAGCCGATGAAGTTCAGCCAGCCAGAACTGCTCGCCCGACCGGCCAACGAAGGCGAAACCTTCCCGCACCGCAGCCTCTGCTGCCACCGTATTGCCGGCCTTCAGAAGGCATTCGGCAAGCTGCGCGACGAACACTGACTCGAATAGGTGAGCGTCGCGCGTTCGATTGGAATCGAGCGCCTGACGGATCGTCGCTATGTTCTCGTCGGTTGGCTCGCGCCGGGCTCGCACACATGCATGGCATAGAACGCCGTTTCGCTTCAGGTGCTCGACCTTCCGTTCGCCGCAATAGGTGACGAGCGCAACAGCATCGCTCTCGCAAGCGTCGAGATTGCCGAACAGAAATTGTGGCCACACGATCGTGTAGAAGTTGCCTGCCGCGACGGTGTGAGCGTTGCCATGATTTAACAGCTCTGACCGCACCTGTTCACTGGATTTCGCGACGCCCTCGTACTGTCCCAGCAGAGCTAACGCCATTGTCTTCCAGTACAGGACGTTCAGGCCGGGGTCGATGCCAAACCAGGAGCTCAACACCTTCTGGCGGTCGGGGTCACGATATCTTTCAGCCGACTGCAGACTTTCCAGAGCCTCGCGAGAACGTCCGGTCAGGACCTGGGTCGTCCCGAGAAGCCGATAGGCGACCAACTTGAATGTCGGGTCGACCTGGCGGTCCGCAAACTCTACAATCTGCCGCGCTAGGGCGAACGCATCCTCCATCTTCCCCGCGAAATAGCTGCTCGCGCAAAGGCCCTGCAGAACCGAGAAGCGTTGCAAGTCGGAACCGACGCCTGCGTCAAGCAGTGATTTGGCACTAGTCAACGCCGCAACTGTTTCCTGGAACGGCAGCAGCGAGTTGGCGCGGGCGACCAATAGAGCCAGTTCAAGTGGTCGACGCACCTGCTCGTCTTCGATTTGCCGGGCTGCCGTCAATCCGGCCCCGGTGTGCTGAGTGGCCTCGGCAAGAGCTGACCGCGACAGGGCCAATTCCGCAGCAGTCAGCCAATAGTGCGCCGCCGGCTCCGAGAGTCCCGCCTCAGTGTAGTGATGGGCGATCACCGCCGGCGCGGATTCGCTGCTATCAGCAAAGCGCTCGACAATTGACCGGGCGATGTCCGCATGGATGCGCTGTCTGCGGGAGCGAAGCAGCGAGTTGTGGGCTGCATCCTGCACGAGCGCGTGTTTGAAAACATAGATCGTGTCACCTATGGCGGCGCGAGAGAATACCAGCTCCGACTCGACCAGCTTGTGTAACGCCTCCTTAAGCGCGGTTCCGGTAATCGGCGAGATCGCTTCCAGCAGACGGTACGAAAATTCCCGGCCGATCGCCGCGCCAATCTGTGCGATTTCCCGGATCGACCCGAGCCTATCCAACCGCGCCATTAGGGAGTCCTGCAGCGTCGATGGAATCGCCAGTGCCGTCAACGGCGCGGCCAGCACAAAACACTGGCTTTGCTCGCGCAGTTGCCCCGATTCAAGGACCGCCTTGGTCAGTTCCTCAACGAATAAGGGAACGCCGTCAGTCTTAGAGATTATCGCGCTTTGCACTTCTGCAGGAATCTCCTTGCCGCCGGTGATGCGATCGATCATGGCTGCAGCGTGACGCCGTCCGAATCGGTTGAGCGCCAGCCCTGTCACATGGCCTTGACCGACCCAGGGATTTGTAAACTCCGGGCGAGAGGTCACTATCAACAGCGCCCGCAATCCCGGTACTCGCTCGACGATGCCGCTGAAGAAATCCAGCGAGGTGGGGTCTATCCAGTGCGCGTCCTCCAGCACGGCAAACACGGGCGCCTCTCGCGTCAGCCCGGCGAACAGCTCAATCAACGCGGCAATCGTCTGCTCCTTTGCCTCGCTCGGCACTACTCCGAGGTCCTGAAAGTGTCCCTCGGTCGAGATCGACAGAAGCGAGGCGAGATAGGATGCGACGCCCCGGCCACCGAGGCCCGAGCGGGCGATTAAAGCTTCGAGCCTTTCGATTTGCGCTGTCGGCGGCTCGCCGGACCTAAGACCCAGCGAAGATGATATCTGTCGGACGACCGGATACATCGAGACGTTGCGATGGTGCGGAGAACACTGGTAACGCACAAGGCCATAAGGTTGACCCACGATCCGTTCGCGCAGTGCCTCCAACAGGCGTGACTTGCCGATGCCTGCCTCGCCGGTCAGCAACACTACTTGGCCTTCCCCCGCACGCGTCGCTCCAGCGGTCGGCAAGCAACGCCACTTCCTGATCACGTCCCACCAGGGGCGCGTTCGACCGGGACGCCTCGAACCGATTGACGTTCTCCGTCTCGCGGAGGACCTCCCAGGCCGAAACCGGAGCATCAAAGCCTTTGATGACGTGGACGCCCAGGGCCTTGAGCTCGAATACCTCGCCAAGTAGTAGGCGCGTCGAAGACGCGATGACGATGCGACCTGCGTTCGCCAGACCCTGAAGCCGGGCCGCGAGATTCGGCGTATCGCCGACCACCGCATGCTCGCGCGATGCACCATGGCCGATCACGTCCCCCACCACCACCAGGCCAGTCGCAATTCCGACGCGCGCCTGGAGTGTGCCTGCTGCCGCCGTTTCAACCGTGGCAACCGCAGCTACGATCTCCAGAGCGGCACGCACGGAACGCTCCGCGTCGTCTTCATGGGCAAGCGGATAGCCGAAATAGGCCAACACGCCGTCACCCATGAACTTCGCAACAAACCCCCGTACCGGGCGATGATGACGGAGCAGGCTTCTTGGTAAGCGCGCAGTACGTTGCGCATCTCCTCCGGATCCAGCCGTGTCGACATTTGCGTCGAGCCGACGAGATCGCAGAACATAACTGTAATCTGACGTCGCTCAGCTGTGTCGACATGCGGCGTCGTCGGCTCTATGGGCTCGGGTTCCAATTGCCGCGCACCAAGGCGTTCGATTGCCTTCAACAACCGCTTGCGATGCCCGAGAAGCACGCCGATCTTTTCCAGGTCGGCGTCCGTAAGGTCAGGCAGCACTTCGCTGTCTATCCCGTTCTCACGGAACGAAGCTTCATATTGAACAAGACCGAGGCTCTGCAGCCATTTCCCTAAATTCATGGACGTATCGCAGCCCGATTGGACCAATAGTCCTCAAACGGGAGCCGGATGTCTAGTGAAGAGAATTCCGGGTAGTGGGTCAGTTTGAAATCTGACGCTGCGCTTTTTGCCGGGGCGCCGTTCTTCGCTCAGCTCTGGGCATATTTGTCAGTTCTTCGGCATTTGGGGTGGCACAAGTTGAACGTATGGCGTCGTCGGTTCCTTATCAGGGCGAATGCGACTGGGGGCCGGCTTCCCGTGTTTGCCGAGCGACCTAATGTATTGATAGAGCGATTGCATATCGCTCTCGTCCATCGCTCGAAGATTGTACCAAGGCATCGGTGGAGACGTTCTAATGCGCTTCAGCATCCCTACAAATCCACGCTCGGTCATTACCGAAGCATCTATCCGAAGATTGGTCGCATAGGTCGTGCCCCAAGGACCGCGCCAACCGACCGAGTTGCCCATTAAAGCCTTTTCAGGATCAATCTTGCCTTCTGTTTCCCGGTAGCCTTCGGTATGGCAATCGTGACACCCGCCGATGATTGATACCTGCAACCCTCGTTCGACCGATACTTCGCCTTGAGCGAAGGCTGCAATTGGCATCGTGAGACCGGCTAATAGGAAAAACAGGCTTGTGACACGCATCCTTCCCTCCCATGCGTTCCGCTAAGCAGTATGAGCCAACGTCCGAAGGCGACGGCTAGCTTGAAAGGCTCTTTTTGTAAGGGCCGCGAATAGCCGGTTTCTCGGCTTCTCTCGCTTCGATCAGCGCAACGATGTCACCAATCTCCCAAAGCTTGTCAGTGACGCCAGTGGCCATCGCAGGCGTCATGCGCAACGTGGCATGGATGCGAACAAAATTGTAGTACATGAAATGCAACGCCACCGCATTGGCGTGAGCCTCCACCTTCTTGGAAAGCCATTGGTCAGGCGAGTGAAGCGGCGCATGTGCATCCGCATGGTCAGGTTCTGGCGTTCCGCAAATGACGTGCTGACATGCTTGATGTCAGGATTTCCTTCGATCCGTTCTTTCCGCGCGCCAGTGCATTCGGCGGGGCTATAGCGGCCCTTGGCGCTGTCAGGCGAAGTGCCATAGAGCTTGATCAGCATGGCATAGTCGATATCGCCGCCGAACGCACCTTCAACAGCCTCTAGCGACTTGAACCCCCGACGTCAGCACCGAAACATTCTGCCGCATCTTACCCTGTCCGATTTGCACGTCGCTACTCGCCTTTCCCGAACGAGCCGGCCAAGCAGCTTCCGCACCACGCAACATCTCTTATCTTGGGCAACACGGTCTCTTCATTACCGGATGTGCGGGATGTGGATTTGTTGTGCCGAGTGCAATATGGCCCCGTTTACCGGGACCGAGGCTTGTCGAAACAGTCAACCGCCTGGATTTGATATCGTTGTGCTGTTTCAGTACCGACGTTCTCGAGGCCGCGTCTATGAAGAGTGACGCGCTTTCGTACCCGCCCCGCGGCCTCTCTCGTGAGGAAGCAGCGCGCTATGTCGGCGTCGGATCGACACTATTCGACGACATGGTTGCTGACGGCCGCATGCCGAGGCCTAAGCACGTCAACAGTCGCGCGATCTGGGATCGTGTGGCGCTCGATATCGCTTTCTCCGCCCTGCCAGACAAAGACAATGGTCTCCAACAACTATTGGAGCGGAGCAAACGAGAGCCGACAAGGAGATAAGCAACTACGCACATTGCGTATACGCTGCAGGCGTAGTACAGTCATCGCCTGAGCGGATGAGATGACGTGAACGACAATGAAAAGCTCGCGCGAGAAGTGAAAGCCTGGCGGGCGAAGGGAGGATTCACCGCCGAGAGTGCAGCCAAGGTCTTGGGAATACCGAAACGCACTTTTGAAGGCATAGAGCAAGGTCGGGGCTTCCCTTACCCGGTACTCCTGCGCGTTGCTATAGAAAGCAAGACCCTTTCGCTTCAGGCAATGCTGGAGGATTCCCCGCCTGTGGAGCAACGGCAGCGGAAAACTCAAAGGGAGATTTGATGGTCAGGCCTTTTAAAGATGTCCGCTACCCCGGCGTTTCGTCGCGCATCAAGAACGGAAAGCTCGTCTATCGCTATCGCGGCAAAGGAATGCCCGAAATTCGGCTTCCTGGCGCACCAGGCGATCCTGAGTTCGAAGGCGCCTATGAACAGGCAACGCAAGGCCAAGGCCAAAAGGCCGTCATCATTGACTTGCCCGGTCGGGCGTTGCCAAAGACATTTGGTCATGCTGCGCGCCGACTTGAAGCGACGATGGAATGGCTGAACTTCGATGAAGCGACGCAGCAGAAGAATGCTCGGCTTATTGAGCGCTTCCTTCAGATGCAGGTCGATCCTGCCTATCCGCTGACTTGGCGCAATACGCCGGTGGAACATCTCGATGCCGACCATCTGCGTGCGATTATCGAAAGCGTCTTTGCCACCAACCGGACGGTTGCCAAGCACCTGCTGGTGGCAATCAAGAAGCTCCTGTGGGTGGCGATCGAAGTTGAGAAATGGATCAAACCGCAGGACGATCCCTCGCTGTCGATCCGCGTCCGCATTCCCAAATCGACTGCCAATCCCGCCTGGCCGATCGCCATTCGTGAAAAGTTCGAGGCGCACCATCCAATCGGCTCAGCGCCGCGCACCTGCTATGCGCTCGGTTTCTGGCTCGGCAACCGACGCGGCGATATCGCCTCACTGGAATGGGACGACTTGGTCTTCGAGGAGATCGAATTGTTCGATGGCTCCTTGGAAACAATCGAAGCCTTCGACTTCCGACAGCAGAAAAATCGCAACCGTCATGGCGGGCGCGAGATGTTCATCCCGGTTGTGGACAAGCTGGCGCAAGCTTTAGTGCCATTAGATCGCTCTAAGGGTGGCACGGTATTGAAGAACGCCTATGGGCGTCCGTTCTCCGAAAAGAGCCTCACCGGCATGATGGCACATTGGAACAAGCAGGCCGGCATCCCGGAGGGCTACACCTTGCACGGGCTGCGCCGTACCTTCGGCACGTATCTCGCCGAATGCAACATCCAAGCGCGCGCTATCATGGAGGCGATGGGGCATTCTTCAATGACGGTAACAGACGAGTATGTGCGAGAGGCCAATAAGAAACGGATGACTGTCGATATCGCCCGCGCCATTAACGAGCGGGAAGCCAAACGCGACGCCATGAAGCAACGGATACCCCTGCGCGTCATCAAATGAGTGAATCAACCCGACCAAGTGGAGGGTGGCATATCGGCCGCCCTTTTTTGGGCCCATAATGGGCCCAAAACGTTTTGGGCCGAGGCGTATTTTCCTCAATAAAATCAATGGTTATGGTGGGCCCGGAGGGTATTCAGAAAGCCATAAAAATCAATTGGTAAGAGATCAGTGGGACTTCAGAGCATTCAAATCTTTTCCAATGTTTTTCAATGTTGTTGTCCCACTCAGAAGTGCCTCAGTCCACCAAGCCGACGCACTGAACGCCTCACTCGGAAGGGAGGTTTGCGCAAGGTGAAAGGAAGATCGCGTCGGTGTGCAGCCTTCCTGAGAAAGGTCGCGGTAGAGCCAACTGCTGACGCTCAGCGCGAAGACATCAATGTCCTGTTATGGGGCCGTCAGAGGACCGGCCGCTTCTCGCGCCCAGAAAGCGATAGCAGACATGCAATAGGTGGTACAAAAGTCTCTAGCGTGACCCTTTCGAGACATTTGCGTGCGGCATTTGCGTCTCGAAAGCGGTTCTTCAGTGCTACCAGCACCAACGACCGTCTGCGGTCGTTCAGAACACGGGTTACCGTCTCTAAACCGGATATTGGACCGGGCAGCCGCCGGAAATTGATCGAATGGAGGTGATCGCCTGTCAGGACGCGTTCAAAAACGACCTACGACCGCGATCTTCATCGCGGCCGTTTTCATGGTGTCATTCCCGGCTATGCTGACAAGTTCTTTATGATCGGCAGCTTGCGGATCGTCTTGCCCGTCGCCGCCCGTAGCGCGTTGGCGACGGCCGGGCCGATCGGCGGCACACCGGGCTCGCCAACGCCCTTGGGCGGCTCGTCGGACGGCACAATGTGCACCTCGACGCGCGGCATCTGCTCGATCCTGAGCGGCGTATAGGTGTCGTAGTTCTCTTGGTCTATGACACCGCCCGTCAGGGTCAGCTCCTCCTGGAGGATCGCGCCTAGCCCGAAGCCGATACCGCCCTCCATCTGAGCGCGGATCTGGTCAGGATTTATCGCGGTGCCGCAATCTACCGCGCAGACGACGCGGTCGACTTTGAAATCATTTCCATCGTTGAAGGTGATCTCCACCACCTCGGCGACATAGGTCGAGAGGCTTTCATGCAGGGCCACGCCGCGGAAACGGCCTTCCGGCAGAGGCTTGTCCCAGCCTGCCTTCTCAGCAGCCAATTTCAGCACGCCGGCATGCCGTGGATGGTGACCGAGCATCGACAAGCGGAAATCGACCGGATCACGGTTCGCAGCGGCGGCGAGCTCATCGATCAGGGTTTCCATTGCGTAAGCGGTGTGGGTGGAGCCTACCGAACGCCACCACAGCACTGGGATGTTCACGTCCGTCGTGGTCAGCTCGACCTTCAGGTTCGGGATCGCATAGGGCAGGTTGGTGGCGCCCTCCACGGAGGTCGGATCGATGCCGTTCTCGATCATCGCCGCAAAGGGCGAACCGCCCGCGATCGATTGGCCCACGATGTGGTCATGGAGAGCGACGACATTGCCTTCCTTGTCGAGCCCCGCCTTGACTGCGTGCACATAGACCGGCCGGTACCGCCCACCCCGCATGTCGTTCTCGCGGGTCCACTGCACCTTCACTGGCTTGCCGGGTCCCAGTGCACGCGCTGTGGAAACAGCTTCGATAATGAGATCTGCGTCCGAGACCGCTCGGCGGCCGAAGCTGCCGCCGGTCTTCATCACGTGCAGCCTCACCTTGTCGGGCGTGGTGCCGCCTACTTGAGCGGCAGCCGCCTGATAAAGGTCGGGCATCTGGTGTCCGCCCCAGACGTCGATGGTGCCGTCTTCGTTGATTCGGGCGGCCGCGTTGAGTGGCTCGATCGAAGCATGGACAAGATAGGGGAATTCGTAGTGCCCTTGGATGACTTTCTCAGCACTGGCCAACGCTGCGGGAGTGTTACCGTCGTCGCGCGCGGTGGCCGCGCCCGGATCGTCTGCTGCCTTAGTGTATTCGGCCATGATCTCGGCCGTGCCGCGCCTTTCGGCCTTCTCTTCGTTCCAGGTCACCTCCACGAGATCGCGGCCCTTGAGCGCCGTCCACATGTCCCTCCCGACCACGGCAATGCCGCGCGGCGTCTGGACGACATCGACAATGCCGTCGAGTGCCTTGGCCTTGGAGGCGTCGAAGCTCTCGATCTCAGCGCCGAATTTCGGCGGATGGATCATAACGGCCGTATTGAGTCCATCCATCTTGAGGTCGATCGTGTAGGTCTGCGCGCCATTGGTCTTGCCGGCGGAATCGTAGCGCTTGAGGCTGTCCGATCCGATCTGGGCCCACTTGTCGCGCGGCTTTAGCGGCACGTCGTCGGGAACCGGCATTCCCGCTGCGGCTTCAGCCAGGTCACCGAAGCGCGCCTGCATCCCTGAGGCGTGCGACACGACCCCGGAAGCGACTGTGATCTCGCCGGCTGGCACGTCCCACCGCTGCGCCGCGGCCGCCACCAGCATGGCCCGTGCGGCAGCACCCGCCTTGCGGTAGCGCTCCCACGACGAGCTCATCGACGTGGAGCCACCGGTTCCCTGCGCGGCCCCTCCCCAGGCGAGATTGCCGTAGAGCGCGGTATTGCCATATCCGCCGACCACGTGGACCTGCGCCCAGGCGCCGTCGAGCTCTTCCATAACCAGGGTGGCGATGCCGAAATAGGAGCCTTGTCCCATCTCGAACTGCGACGAGTGGACGACGATTCGGTTCTCCGGTGTGATCTCGACATAGGTCTGGAAGGGGTTCGCCTGGACCGTTGCAGGCGTCGTTTGTGCGTTGGCGGGCGCGGCCATCATTAGCCGGTAGCCCACGGCGAGGCCCGCGGTGGTGACGGCCGTGCCGAGGAGGAACTGGCGGCGCGTAGGCCCCACGGCATTATGCTTCGGGAGAAACTGCAACATGCCTCAAGTCTCCAGCCGGTTGGCGGTCTCGTGGATGGCCGCGCGGATGCGATGATAGGTGGCGCAGCGGCAGAGATTGCCGCTCATCGCCGAATCAATATCATCGTCCGTCGGCTTCGGCGTCTCTGTCAGGAGGGCCACGGCCGACATGATCTGGCCAGACTGGCAATAGCCGCATTGAGGTACGTCGAACTCGGCCCACACGGCCTGGACCGTTTCGCCGATCTTGCCCGACACGCCCTCAATGGTGGTGATCGAGGCTCCTTCGATGTCGCCGACTGCGGTCTGGCACGAGCGCGTCGGCATGCCGTTAACGTGAACCGTGCAAGCGCCGCACTGGGCAAGGCCGCAACCGAATTTCGTTCCTGTGAGTCCGATGCCGTCACGGATCGCCCAGAGCAGCGGCATCTCTGGATCGACGTCGAGTGTTCGCGCCTCGCCATTGAGGGTAAAAGCGACCATGGTTTGCTCTCCTTGTCCTGAGCTGGCTATCTCGTTGCGCCTCCGCCCGGCTAGGAACCGGATTCTTATTGCTGAGGCATAGCGACCACAGACTAGGATCGCGCAGCTCGAGCAACAAGCCGCTAGCTGGCAATCGCGAGATCGTGAAGTGGCTCGTGTCGAAAGGCTGGAGGCAACTGAATGTCATTTTTGGGCCGACCGGCCGGTCAGTTTCCGGCTCGATGACCTGGTTGGCAGTCATTCCGCTTCTAAGCCTAAACCCCAGACATGAACTGTAGCAGCATCATAAAAGACGACATCAAGCGGCGATTTTTCGTTGCGCTGCACCGCTAGCTCGTTCGCGTGGTTCATGATCCGCTGGTTATCCGCGGATGCTGGTTCACCATAGATGCCAACACAGAGCTTGCGAAACTTGCCACGCGCTATGCGGTTAAGGATGTGGTCGTCATTCGTAGCGAGCGAATGGCCGAAAATGAAGAAGCAATGGCTGGCGGTCTTCACATTCGCGGTGAACTGCTTGAAGCCTTGGTACAGGTAGGCATTGTGACGGATCTTCGCCTTCTTCTCGGCGCTGGTGGGCTGATGAAGGGCGGCTTAGGGTCATGATTTCCGGTTCATCGCGCTGCAATGACCGATGAGTCACAGACGCTGCATTTCGCGCTAGACCGCAGCTGCGGTATTCTCGATCATACGCTCAGCCATCCTATTCGCACCTCGTTGCCGCCGTTCGCCGCACCTATCGATCGGAGGCCTTCCAGCCTCGCGATAGCCGCGCTATGTGGCTGCACACAACCTGACGACGAACAGGAGCAAGATTGGACACATAGAAGCCAGCACAAGATCGCCCTCCCCCTGTCCTTGCTCGTTTTCAACGAAAACAATCAAACTGAGTGCTGCGGGGATAGCGAGCTCGATTTGGCCCACTTCAGAGCGAAGTCGGCCATAAGCCCATTGATATAATTTTGGTGGGCCCTGAGGGTGCTTGGAAAGTCAGAAATATCAAAGGCTATTCGACAGTGGGACTGTGTTGCGTTACTATGCTCTCCGGTCTTTTCCGGTTGATTTGTCCCACCCTGATGCCGATTGCGGTCATTCGCCGCTGCCTTGGTCAATTCCCGATTCCACAAGCATCCGGTCCTGAGTGGGCAGACGGCCTTCCTAGTGGTAATTAGTCAGCGACACGTTGACCGTTCTCGTCATGCGGGTGAATCTACGTTCGACCATATACGTCGTCGAAGCGAACGATATCATCCTCGCCGAGATAATCGCCGCTCTGCACTTCAATGATCACCAGGTCAATTCTGCCTGGGTTCTCCAGCCGATGCTTATGGCCGCAGGGGATGTAGGCTGATTGGTTTGTCGCCAGGAACAACTCCTGCTCGCCATTGACGATTTTCGCGGAGCCGCTGACCACGACCCAGTGCTCCGAACGATGATAGTGCATCTGCAGGCTCAGCCGCCGACCGGGCTTCACCTCGATGCGTTTGATCTTGAAGCGCTCGCCTTCCTCGAGAACCGTGTAGGTACCCCACGGCCGGTGTACCGTGCTATGGACCAGGTGAGCTTCATGTCCTGAAGCCTTGAGGCCCTCGAACAGCTTCTTGACGTCCTGAACGCGGTCGCGGGATGCGACAAGCAAAGCGTCCGGGGAATCGACGATCACCAGATCGCTGACACCGACCGTGCCGATGACGCGCTTGTCGGAGCTCACATAGCTGCCGGTCGTGTCGACCATATGCACATCGCCGCGTATCCTGTTCCCGCTTTCGTCGGGGGCGATCAAATCGGCCATTGCGTTCCAGGATCCGATGTCGTTCCAATCCATGTCGCAGGCAACCACGGCAAGTTTGTTCGTCTTCTCCATGACAGCGTGGTCGAGCGAGATTCGCGGGGCGGAGCCGAAATGCTCAGGCGCGAGTTCGATTTTGGCAAAGCCTTCGCCTTGACTGAAGCGCCCGTTCTCGTAGCTGTCGGAGACGGCCTGGATCACCGCGGGGCAATGCGATGCCATCTCGTTGAGCATGGTTTGTGCGCTAAAGCAGAAAATGCCGGCGTTCCAGAAGAAGCGCTTGGACGCGACATAGGCTTTGGCTGTGTCCAGATCCGGTTTTTCAACGAAACGGACGACTTTTTCACCATCCGCTTCGATATAGCCAAATGCCGTGTCCGGTCTGGTTGGGGTGATGCCCAATGTGGCGATCCGCCCGAGCTTCGCATGTTCGATGGCCCGGCACATGACGTCTAAAAATGCAGGCAGGTTGCCAACCATGTGATCGGCTGGGAAGACGCATAGAATCGCGTCAGGGCCTTGCGTTGCCTTGGCATGGATGGCGGCTGCCGCAACGGCTGCGGCCGTATCCCGGCCTTCAGGCTCGAGCAGAAAGGTGCGTGGCAGGACCACGGAATCTAGTTCGTCGAACTCGTCCTTGGTAAGGAAGAGGTGTTCCCCAGATGTCACGGCGACGAGTTCCACTACGCCCTTTATCGAACCGACGCGCAGGACAGTGTGCTGAATGAGAGAATGTCCATCTGCTACTTTAAGGAAAGGTTTGGGGTGCGATTGCCTCGAAGCGGGCCATAGCCGCGATCCGGCTCCACCGCTGATGATGACGGGAACCACTTTCATTAAACAACCTCGATTTCGTCTCTGGACGTCATTGCCCGCGCCCTTAGCGTCAGCGTCACGACCGCCGTCGCTCTAGGATGGTCTTGCGGCGCTCCGAGTAACAGCGAAGTTCTGGCGCGTTGCCGGACGGCCGCAGATGAATGATCTCGTCATTCTGTATTCGTGCCCTAAGGCCGTTGGTTTCATCGACGTCGGCAACAGTCCCGAATGGAGCCAAGAACTGCTGCAGTGTGTCCGGATCCTCAAGCCTGCGGATCAAGCTGAGCAGCTGCGGGACATTTAGCGTATGCCATGGCCCGCCTCTCGTGGATTGCGGTCGATGTCTCTATGCCTGTTCGTTCCATTTGCCGAATTGCCCAGGTAGCGGTCTTAATCAAGATGAGAGATTCTTTGGCTGCCTTCTATCAAAATCAAACGACTTGGGTCCTTCAGATCGAACTCAATTACCCGCGGTACGAAAAGGCGTGCATATCGTGTAAAGGCGCTCGTCGGAGGAAACCGAACTACAGTATCGCAGCGCCCGAGAAGATACATCTCAACGAGGGCGGAAATTGCGCCGTCCATCCCAAGTGCTGCAGTGTGTAAGGGGCCGTCTTGATCGGATCGGAAATGCTTGGGGACGGTGAGAAGATCGGGAAACTTGGCCGACAGATGATCCAGGATTTGCGCGCTGTCCGTGCACAAGAACAGCCGCACAGGCTTGGGGTGCGGTAACGCTTTAGCCTTATCAACCGCAGTGCACACTTGTCGAACGGCGAACTCCGGATCGGCCCAGTAGGGCGCATGGTCCATGATGTCTTCACCGTTACCATGTCGAACATGAACCCCGATGATGCTGTGCCCCTCAAAACATTCTTGGTAAATGGCATCTATGCGTGTTTGAATTTCAGACCGAGGCTTGACACTCTGGAAGACCTGCCGCTCGGCATCCTCATCGCAGCGCCACATCAAGCAAGCGTCACACACTACTGTGTTCGCTTCGACATCGTGTTCGGCCTGAAAGAGCTCGCCCAACTCGTCGCGCTCTTGGAAAATCTGCTCATCTGGGCGGTAAAGGCAGTCGATCGCTGGCCTATTCCACCACTCCGGGAAGAATGGACCCGGGAAGGAAAAGTCGTTGATCCGGTCGTCGCAAATAGCCGGTACGCCAGCGATGTCATTGATCGGTTGGAAGAACACCGGAAAGGCATTTGTGAAGGGTTGGTCGAGATAGCAGGACCCGCGCCAGTCGACGGCTAGCGTTCGTCCCGACCGCTGAGCGTAGCGCCAAGCGGCCGCCAGCGACCACAGACAATCACCGAACCCCGTACGCCTCTGAGAGACGACGAACCTGCGCTTTACCAATCCACTGACCTGCATTTTCGGAAATCTCGTTTCAGAGACGAGGTTGCATCTGGCTTGGGATCTCTTAATCGATACTAGTCGACCGTTACGCCGGGCGATTTGGTAGAGGCTGCGCGTGGGGCAGAAGAGCTCCTCAGCACTGCCTATCCTTATCTCTGTGACGCTCGCAAATCTTGACGCCGGGTACGCTCGCTTCCGGTTTAAATTCAGCGTTCTCTAATGCGCCCGGCGACATGTGTAAAATTGATTGCGTGAATGTGGCCCATCCATGTGATGGATACTAAGGCGTTCCTTGACCATGAGCCTCTGCTGACGTGGGGCCGCGCTTTGCTAAGCGAAACAACCGGTCGAGACAGTCCACAAAGTCCCTTTTTCAAGTCCAATTCTTAACTGCCTCAACGCAACATGTCATTTGCGGGCGTTTCCTGAAGGACGGATGTGCAGGACCCGCCAGCCGTGAATGTCAGGCGCAGGCCATCCACGTCATTTATGGCCATCATGGCGTCCGGTCCCATCGAAAGATGCGACACGGCGCCCTCTGACGCTTTCAAGTGCGCCAACATGGCGCAATTCCTGCCGGATAGCTTTCGAGCCGGCTGGACTGAGCGACTGGCACGCGATGCTGTGCGACGATGTCCGGGAGAGGAATTTTGGCGTCTGCAGCCATGTGGAGGATCGTTCCGAGGGTTCTGCGGGTTCTCGGTGTCAGAGCGGACACCTGTGCAAACCCGCTCTCGTCCGTTTTCGACAGGCCCTTGAGGTTCATGGCCCTGTTGTTCGCCGAGATCACCCGCCAGTTCAGCGATCCAGGTGAAGATCGGCACGCCTGTCGATGCGGCGATCATCGCCTCGGCCAGCGAAGATGATGAAGAGGGCCATTGGGTCAAGTACAAGCGCCGACCAGCGTTTCATTGCTTCAAAGCCCATTTCGGTGCCTAGGCCGATACGGCCCTTGTCGAGGAGATCGCCGTCACGGCGCCCACACCGAGGACGGCAACGCCGTTCCTGATGCTCTGCCCGACAATCCCGGCGAAGTGTTTGCCGACAGCGCCTACCGAGGCAATCATCTCGGCGACGCGGTGCGCGCCAAGGGTGGAAGGCCGCGCATCGTCGCAACCGCTATGTGGGGGCGCGACGAGGCCGAGAGCTTGACGCCTGGAACCAACCGATCCACAGAATTTGTACTCGGATCGAGAAGATCTTCGGCACCTGTAGCCGGATGCGATGGCGAGGGCTGGCAAAGGCGGCCGTTCAAATTCGCCGCACTGCGATCGCCTCCAGTATGAATCACAGTTTGATGGTCGCCTCGTCCCGCCCATCGTTGAAGCCCAGCCACCGTTTTCGGGCTAGCGCGCCCGAAATTCTTTGGAGGTCAAATACGTAATGCCTACCCGGCTTTTCCCCGCCGTCTCAGATGTGCGGTTCGCCCAAAGCCCCCGACTGCCACGAACTTTGTCTTCGCGCGGAGCGAAACCTCGCGCCCACGACTTTGTGCCGCCGATGTGCCGCGCTGCCTTGTCAAACAATCCATTTTATGGATGCACCTCATCCAAACAATCGATTTCACTGATCAAAACAATTTCCATTAGAAGACGCTGAAGCAGGCAAAGATTACTTGGTCAGCGCAAAAGAGGGATGGTGGAGTTCTAGTGTGGCTTGGACCCACATGCTCGCCATTTTATCTGGGAACGGCTACGTGCCCTGCTGGCGCAGGGCAATACGATTCTAGTGGCCACCAACTTCGTGGAAGAAGCGGAGCGGCTATGCAACCGACTGTGCGTGCTTGAGAACGGATGTAGAATCCCAGAAGGGCGTCCTAACTCGCTGATTGATGAGCAAATCGAGTGCGACGTGATTGAAATCTATGTCGCTCACCCCGTGAGCTGAGTTCGGCACTCAGGCCGCATGTGCGACTTAGGCAGTTAGCGGCGAGACTCTGTTTTGCTATGCCTCCAAGCAGGAGCAGGTGTGCTCGCTGGCTGACACTGTCAATGACGAGCTCCGCGCCACATCTGTCGAAATCCTACCATAGGGTATGAGGCGGGCCGCCGGTGTGGCGAGCCAGATTCGAAACTTCAACTACCATAGAGCAGGAAGAAAATGGGCGAGAACAGGAAAGTTGCTCTGGTTACGGGCATAACGGGACAGGATGGTGCCTATCTCACGCGTCTTCTGCTGGAAAAAGGCTACGTCGTTCATGGGATTAAGCGACGTTCCTCTTCCTTCAACACGGGTCGCATCGAAGACATCTACCAAGACCCGCACGATCCCGATCCGCGCCTAATTTTGCATTACGGTGACCTCACTGATGCGACTAATCTCATCCGAGTAGTTCAGGAATCCCAGCCAGACGAGATTTACAACTTGGCCGCTCAGAGCCATGTCCAGGTGTCGTTCGAAACGCCGGAATACACAGCAAACGCCGACGGTATCGGAACATTGCGACTTCTTGAGGCGATCCGCCTCCTCGGTCTGAAGGACAAGACCCGCTTCTATCAGGCCTCGACTTCAGAGCTCTACGGCCTCGTGCAATCCGTACCGCAGAACGAAACAACGCCCTTTTATCCGCGCAGCCCTTACGCCGCCGCCAAGCTCTACGCCTACTGGATCGTGGTCAACTATCGCGAGGCCTATGGTATCCATGCTTCCAACGGCATTCTCTTCAATCATGAAAGCCCACTGCGCGGCGAAACTTTTGTGACGCGCAAGATCACCCGCGCCGCCGCTGCTATCTACCTCGGCAAGCAGGACAAGCTTTATCTCGGCAATCTCGATGCTCAACGCGATTGGGGCCATGCGCGTGAGTACGTGCGTGGTATGTGGATGATGATGCAGCAGGATCAACCGGATGATTACGTGCTGGCGACGGGCAAGACGACCCCTGTCCGCCAATTCGTCGAATGGGTTTTCGAAGATGTCGGCGTCGAGCTCGAATGGCGTGGTGAGGGAGTCGACGAAAAGGGCTATGATGTCGAGACCGGCAGATGCCTAGTCCAGGTAGACCCACGCTACTTCCGCCCCACGGAAGTCGATCTTCTCCTGGGCGATGCCACCAAGGCGAAGGAGAAGCTCGGCTGGGTGCATGAGACATCCGTGCGCGAGCTCGCCGCGGAAATGGTGCGGGAAGACCTCAAGGTCATGCAGACATCGGTAATCATGAAGGAAGCATAATGTACGATCTGAAGGGAAAAGCCGTGTGGGTCGCGGGCCACAAGCATGGTGGGCAGCGCTGTTGTAGGCCGCCTCGCGTCTGAAGACTGCAAAGTTATGGCCGCCCTGACGTTTCCCCCAAATTTTATCCAGTCGTGAGTTCGTTTCCGGGGGTGGATTTGCCCTGATGGCCGGTGGACGCGACGGGTGCTGGCGCGGAGCGTTTCACGTTGCGCAGCGCGAGCGACCGTCGCGGGTTGAAGATCGATGCACATTCGTTGGGTGTCTGCCATCCGATGTGCGAGTGCGGACGCGCGCCGTTGTAATCGGCGCGCCATACATTGAGCCTCGCGCGGGCCTGGGCCAGGGACGTGAACCGCGTCTCGTTGAGGAGTTCATCGCGAAGGGGGCCGTTGAAGCTCTCGCGTTAGGGTCCTAGCCAACCTCCGACTGTGAACTCGCGGAAGCGATTTACGGCAAGCGCACACAGCAGCTCGTCCACGGCGTTCGTACATGAAGTTTGGAAACTTATAATACTGGTACACACCTCCATGGGGGAACATTATCTCCAATATCTCAGCGATTGCCGGATAGCTATCTGCCTTCACCTACCTCGGCCTAGTGCAGAATCTTGGCCGAATGAACTCGGCGCTCTTGCTGCACACCAATGGTCCGTCCCGCGCGAAGTGCGATCATACCGCCGCAGCTTACCTTCAAATCCGGCACTGGCGAGGATCTAGATCCAAGCCGACGGCGCCGGGCATCAAATAAAAAGCCGCCGACCGAAGCCAGCGGGCTTGATTGGGATGGCCCGCGCGGACGGTCAAGACTGCGCCGGCCGACCATGACGGAGGGACCACCTTGGTCAACGGCACGGCCCGATGACGGCGTGCCGATGTACCACAACATGCGGCGAGATAGAGCCTTCCGGCGTCGCGGAAAAAAAGCCCGCCGGTTTTGAGCCAGCGGGCAAGTTCTGGAGTGGCTGAGATCAACCCAGCATCAGTCAACGACCGGCGGAAGGGTTGGTTGCAGTGGATGCCAGCTAGCCGCAGCATGCTGTGAATCGTAGCAAAGTGAAAAACAAAACTCTGGACTTCTAGGTCGGACTCGCCCCAATATTTGTTTGGGGGATTCACATGAAAATTGGAGCACTCATCGCAAGTGCAGCCCTGTGCGTCAGCGGCTGCTCTACGAGCGCTGTCGTGTCGGACAGCGATCTCACGGCAATGAATACCGTTGCGCTATGTCACGTTCTCGCCAGCAGCACGGACGAACAGTATCGTAGCAGGGTAGCGGCCCTTCTAGTGCGCAGGGGCGCAACAGCAGAGAAGTGCACCAGGCTTGTGCAAACCGACAATGCTGTCGCGACAGGCATAGCGATCGCGGCTGTCGGCGGCGCAGCTGTGGGTGTCGCTGCCAACAACGGCTATGGAGGCGGAACATATTACCGGCCACCGCCACCACAAACCTATGGCGTCGCGTGGGACCAATTCTATGGCCAGAACTACAGCGTTATCTGGCGCTGCCGCGACCGGTCCACCGGGCGGTTCCTTGACGATTACTATTGCGCCGGCCTGCCCATGGTCGACAGCGCATGGCCGGGCTGGTCGGCGTAGCGGATGAGCAGGCCATACCGCAAATATCGATCCAATCGGTGGCAGAGACCCACCGGTGCCAAGCTGTGGCGGCGCCAACTTGCGAGCGTGCCGGCAATGCTCGGTCTTACGGCAGCGGCGGCGGTGGCCGCCTTCCTGGCGCCGTCGGGCGCGCAACGTAGCGACGATGCATCAAAGGCCAGCCCACGAAGGGCGGCGCCCGCCTCGCTTACCGGTGTCGCTTCCGTCATTGACGGCGATACGATCGAAATCCACGGCCAGCGCGTCCGCTTCAACGGCATCGACGCGCCAGAGAGCCGGCAGCTGTGCCGCGATGCGAATGGCGCCGAGTATCCTTGCGGCCGGCGATCGGCCGAAGCGCTGGACACTTTCCTGGCCGCGTCGAGGCCGCTCGAATGCACATTCGCGACGTGGGACCGCTACCACCGCTTTGTCGGCGATTGTCGGCGCGCCGACGGCGCGGGCGTGGCCGCCTGGATGGTCAAGCACGGCCAGGCGCTGGATTGGCCTCACTACAGCCAGGGCGCTTATGCGGGGCAGCAGGCGCAAGCCCAAGCCTCAAAGATCGGCCTGTGGGCCGGGACGTTTCAGGCACCCTGGGAATGGCGCGCTGCGCACGCCGACGGCGCGGCGCCGTCGAGTCGCCCGCTGGGCATCATCAGCCGTAAGCTGGTCGCGCAGAGCGGCTATTCTTGCGAGCCGCGGAGAACGTGCAAGCAGATCGGTTCCTGCGACGAAGCCAACTGGTACCTGCAAAACTGCTCATGGGGCGGAAAACTCGATCGCGACAAGGATGGGATCCCATGCGAAACACTCTGCTAGCTGAAATGTAACGGAGTAAGCGCGCTACGGCCTGTTCGGCTTTCCGCTTACACCGATCCAACGAAGACCATGCATGGGCGACGCGGTCTGCTAACCCCATTTTTTGACGAGGTATTCTATATCTGAAGGGCAGAAAAAGTTATTGCGACAATAGAGAGAAGACGCCTTAACTAAGACTTTCAAAACCGTTAAGTGTATGCTGGCAGGCGATCAAGGCGTGATGTTGCCCTGTCGGGGGGGCGAGTAAAATGCAGACTGTGATGAGTCAAAAGCTGGCAAGCTATGGCCAGTGGACCTTACCGTGGTGCCTGGGCCTAGAGATTGCGGCCGCAGCGATTGGTCTTACGACAGGTGTAGCATTAGGCGTACAAGCGTTTTCTGCAAGCGAGTCTGTCACTGCAATGGATTTGACGCTCGCCAGTGCACCCTTTCTCATGGTGGCAATCGCGGAGCTCACCAAGATACCGATAGCTACCCACCGCCAAGACCTTGGATCGGACCTAAGTGTTCGTCCGTTGTCGGAATCCAGCTAATTTGGCCCTGTGTTCCTGAAGATTTTACCAAAAGCGCCTTCAGGGAGGAGGTGCCCATCTTGCGGATGAGAAATCAGTGGCCTGTCAATGTAATGTATTTCGCGGGTGGCGCAGCCGGTTGTCGGAGCACCTTTTGCTGCGCAATTCAAATAGGATTGAAACCACCTGTTTTTCCTATGGGAAACACTCCAGAAATATCGGCTTGAAATTGCAATTGCCGCGAGAGATCGCCAAGCTGATGACAAGGTCGATTCGACTTGGGTGGCAGGTAGCGATTGTCTGGGATAGAGAGTTTTTCTGCAGCAGACTCCTTGGTGGGATATGTCTACCAATGTGAGTATGCGCTATTTCGAGCCCTGGATACGGATGATCCCGCGGAAGGCTTCATGGTGGAAACCTTCGACGACGTGGTCGTCGGAGGCAAGGACGACGCGTTTGAGCTTTTGCAGCTGAAACACCACGACCCCGCCAAGGCAAAGGCCTTCACCGACAAAAGTGCGGATTTGTGGAAAACGATCCGCATCTGGTCCTCTCTCGTCAGGGACGACGCTGTCGATCCAAGCAAAACCGCGTTCTTTTTGCTCACCACTGCCCAGCCCTCGTCCTCTGCGATGCTTGTGGATTATCTAGCGCCCAAGGGAATCACGGGAGGAACGAGGCACGTAAAGGCTGCTAAAGGCCTTCTCATGCAGATCGCGAAGGAGATAGAGGCCGGAACGACGGGTAGCATGAAGAAGAACGTCGAGCCTTTCTTGGCATTACCAGAAGCCGTTCGCGACGTGCTGATTGGAAACATGACCATAGTGCCGGGAGTGGCGGTTATCGAGAGCCTTCGCCAGAAGATCGTCAAGCGATTAAGCCTGACGGGTGCTACGACCGGAAACCTGGAGCGCTTGGCGCAGTCGCTGGTTGGCTGGTGGTACTGGGTTTTGATCGAGCGCCTCAGAACGAAAGAGAAAGTGCCGATCAGTAAAGAGCTGCTCCAAGAGAAAATTACGGATTTGGTTTCCCAGTATGTCGTGTCGAGCTTGCCTATATTCGAAGACATCACGGACCCGAACGCCGACCAAAAGGCTCGCCTGTTGCAGAGGCTGTTCGTTCGGCAATTGATGGCTATCGGGCACGCTCCGGACAAGACGGCGGTCGCCGGGGCGCTACTTGATGTCTACAAGGCTGATGGGCACATAAAGCGCTGGATTGAGAGCCTGCGGCTGCAGCCAAAGGAATTACAAGAGTTCAAGGATCAGCTTTACGGTCACTGGGCAGCGAAATTCGGTGCGATCGAACCTGACGCAGACGCTTGCCTTGGCCGGGACGGCGTAGAATTTGAGCTAGAAAAGCTCGGCCGAACCGCTCTAAGCGGCTCACTCTCGGGAAGTCAGGCAAAGCTCAAGGACGTCGAGCTCGATTATCTACGGCGCGGCGTCTTACACCTCATGGCGAACGAACCAGTGATCGGTTGGCACCCTCACTGGACCGCGAAATTCAAGCCGGACGAATAATATGGCGTTTGCTCCCTGGAACGATCGGCAGACAGATTTCGCCAACTATTTTAATCCGGGCTATCTCGGCGTCCTCGTGTATAGCATGGCCAAAGGCTATAGCGTTACTAATGGGGGCATGTCGCTGGCCCTTGCGTTTCCCGGCATCGCCATAGCCTTGCATCCCGATATCCGGAATGCCCTTCCCCGCACTATCGCTACCCGATTTTCGAAGTGGCTGAGGGATCACCCAGAACTTCGAACCGACCTGATCTCATCTACGCAGTCCCTTGTTCCGCAGGTCAAGGAGGCCGTTTTGACGTCGCTCCGCTCGAACTGGGTCTCGACTGAGAACGGCCGCCTGATTGCGGCCACCAAGGGGCCTCCGATCTTGAAGTCGGACAAAACCCTTGATGACGACCAGAAGGCGGCCGCATTTGTCGGGAAGTGGTTCGCGAAGGTAGGAGACGACAGAGAAATCTACCAACAGGTAGGAGTAAAACCATAATGCAAATCCAGAGCGTGGTCCTTTACTCCCTTGACGGCAGGATCAACGAAATCTCGTTCGACCTAGGTCGCGTGAACATCCTCACTGGCCCAAGCGGTCGGGGAAAGTCTGCAATGCTAAGCGTCGTCGATTACTGTCTTGGAGCATCGCGTTTCGAGATCCCGGCAGGTGTGATCTCGAATGCCGTGTCATGGTTCGCCTTGAAACTGGATTTTGGTGCGGAAAGGTTATTCGTGGCCCGCCGTAGCGTCCCCGTAGGGAGGACGGCGAGCAATGAGTTCTTCGTGCGGCCAAACCCGGACCACGAAACGCCGCCTATGAGTGATTTGAAGCCGAATGCTCGTCGGGATGATCTTGTAGAAAAGATCGGATCGCTTCTAGGCGTGGGAGTCACACTTCTTCCTCGGGCCGACGGCACGGCTGACCGACAAAAGCTTACCTTCCGGTCAGGTCTTATCTACAGCTTCCAAAAGCAGAATGAGATCGCCAACCCGGACCTGTATTTCCATCGTCAAAGCGAACTCGCTCAGACGATAAGAGATACGTTGCCATACTACCTCGGGGCAATCTCCCCTGCCATCATCGAAAAGCAAGCCGAACTCCGCAATAAGCGGAAGAGACTGCGAGAGGTCGAGCGTGCGCTTGAACGCGGCGTATCGATCGCCGCCAATCGTGACACGGAACTCGTATCAATTGTGGCGGAAAGCACCCGGCTGGGTTTGATTGCGACATCCGACATCCCAGCTAGGAGGTCGACGGCACAGATACTCGAGAGAGTTTCTTCGGCCCTCCAAACCACTCTTTTCGCCGGTAGCCAATTAGCGGACGGTCAGGACGTTGACGTCCTCAAGCAGATGAATACTGAGCTACTGAATAAGACTCGTGAAAGGTCAGATCTCAAAAAAGAGATTGACGCTCTGGAGCGTTTTGAGAACGACCAAAACGTCGTCGATAGCGCGCTCAACGAGCAGCGGCGACGTTTGACGGCGTTGCATCTCCTCGCAGATGACCACGATTCCAAGCAATGCCCGGTTTGTGAAAGCTGGCTAGAGGGTGTCACGCCGGCTGTAGCGGATATGAAGCAATCTTTGGAAACGCTTGCCGTCGAACTTGCGATGGTGAATTCGGACAAGATCGATGTCCGGGAACAACTCTCAAAGCACCGTGCCGCCGTTACCAATCTCACGTCGGAAATCGCTTCGCTTAGGCGCGAGGTTCAACGCTTGAAGGTCGAGGAAGACTCCATCAAGTCGCTATTGGAGCAGAAACACGAGGTTGCCCGGCTTTCTGGCATGATCGACATGTTCCGCAGGCTCATATCGGTCGACGACGACGAGACACGTGTCGCGATGGAACTTGAGAGGGCCTCCTTGGTCACGGACATCGAAGAACTCGAATCAGAGACTAACCTGTCAGACGTACGTGCGAAGACCGCGACCTTCCTCGGCGGTATCGGGCAGCAGATCACCCGCTGGGCTCGCGAGCAACGTCTCGAATACGCGAACGGTTTTCTGACATTTGATCTCCGCGGGCCGAGGCTTGTCAGCGAGACTGCAGACGAGACGATTCCGTTTTCGCGCTTTGGCAGCGGACGGAACTGGGTCTGGTATCACTTGCTCGGCCATCTGGCTCTCCACGAATGGTTTGCCTCGAACAAGCGGCCCGTACCTAACTTTTTGATCCTCGATCAGCCGTCACAGGTCTATTTCCCTTCAGCTAACGGGGAGACAGAGGACAATGACTGGATGGAGGTCCGCAAAATCTACGAGTGGCTTTTCGACGTCGTCGAAAAACTTGATGGCCAGATGCAGATTATCGTCACCGACCACGCGAAATTCGAGAACGACTCGCGTTTCACAGACCACCTCAAGCACGACTGGTGGGAGGGAGGATCCCTGGTGCCCCAAGATTGGTTGAAGCAAAACCTGCAGTCCTGATGAACCCCCGACGTCATGGTCGCCACGTAAGTCGATGACAGTCATAGTGGTGGGCCCGCCTGCCATCAACTTTGTTTGGCGCGACATCGCTCTGCCACGAGAAGAATATTCCGATCATCGTCTCACCAATATCGCCTTCAACAACCAGCGAAATGCCGTATCAACCGGCCGGGAGGCATTTTGTCGATTGTGAGGTTTTCCCTGCCACCCTGTCGTCACGAGATCATGCTTTTTTTCGCCGCATTCTGCCGGATGCGATGCCAATAAATTTTGGACCGCTGCACCTCTAAACAAGTATCCCCCGGCACATGGCGGTTCGATATGATGAACATAGACACCGCACGGGGATCGATGAGTTTGAAACAACCGCGACGTCTTGACCTTTGTCGATCAGACATCTTCGCGGTCCGGCTGCGATTGTCGCGGTCAATAGTCCATCCGGGCAACAGAGCGGATCCGGCTGCGGCTCTTCGGCATATGATCGTCGAAGCTTTCCAGACGCTGTTGCTTCTGAAACGCTTTTCCAAGAGCGGCGATCGCCTGCGCTCGTTCTCGCAAGATCTGCCGTTCGCTTACCGAGAGATCCTTGTAGGATGACGGTTCGTAGCTGGTTGCGATCTCTGCGTATCCAAGCGAGCCCGGTTCGGGTTCTTCTGCGTAGGCATCGGCGAATTGGCGCAGCATCTCGTCGAGCGCGCGGACTTCGACTAGATACCGACGCCACTTGTGCTCGTTGAGTTCGAAATCGTTTGTGATGAGGTCGCCGGCACGTTCGCCGAAGCCGGTGAGCTGGTCTATGCGGGCGGGTGGCATATCCAGGTTGAGGCCGCCCTCCTCCGGTTTGAGGTCGACCGTCACGATCCGTTCGCGATAGCCGGCGAGGATCGACTGGAGGGAATCCTGCCAGTCCTTGGCGCTGTCAAACAGGGCGAACACGAAGGCGATCAGGCCGGAAAAGCCTTGCGTTGGCAGGAGTTGCCCCTGTCCCGCCTTTGTCGGAAGAAATACGCGGGTTTCCCCGGTGCTTTCCGGCTTCTCCCGCCGGCGGTCATATTCGCCGAGAGAGATGCCAAAGGTCGGGCGCGACGGCAGGAAGCGGTCGAAGAAATGTACCGGAAAATTTGACGACAGCCCTCCGTCGGAGAACATGCAGCGCACCAACCTGTCCTGTTCGGGGACGCCGACCAGCGTATAGTCGATCCTGTAGAGCGGCACCGCCGAGATCAGTGCCGGGAAGCTGAGGCTCATACGTGCGAGGACCACTAGCGGAAGATTGTCGATCTTGAACGGATAGAGGTCGCTTGACCCCTCCTTTGGCGTCGTCAGCATCGCGTCGACGACGCGAGCAGGAAAAAGCGAACGGAACTCCCGCTCGGAAAAGAGATGAAGGTTATTCTCCATCGGCAGCACGTAGGGGCGATGCGAGGTGATATCGGTGGTTACCGTTTGCACCTTGATCTGGCGGGATTGAAGATCCTTGACCCCAAGCGGTGCCCCGGTGGCCGAACGCCCGGCGACGAGATCTATCGTGTCGGCTAGCCACTCCGTCAGGGCGGGATGGCCGGCCGTCATATAAGGTTGGGTCATTCCGTTGCAGAGGCCGTAATCGGCCTGCGGGAGCCTGCGGGCGACATCGCGGGCGGCGACCAAAGCCGCTGTGGCGGCCGGCAGAAGAAGGAGCAGAAACAGGAACAGCAAGACAACGAGCAGCGCCGCTGGCAGGGAATGCCAGGTGAACGGGATCATGATGGCGATTATGATCGCAGGGATGGCACCAAAAAGGGCTGGCACCGGGTAGCCCTTCAAAAGCGCGAAGACCGTGCCCCCGCGATACTTTTCGACATCGCCGCCAGCACTAGATCGAAGACCGGGCGAAGCTCCTGGCGAGGCTGGAATTTCTCCAAGAGCGTCGCTGACAGCTGCTTTGGGAGCGCCTCGATCTTTTCAAATCCGCCTTCGGCGCGACCGAATTCGGCGGCGGCAGTGACCACCGCGGCAATCGCGCCGGCCGACGTACCGCCGATATTGCGGAAGCGGTACTTGCGCGAAAGTTTCACGACGGCCTTCGGGTAGACAACCCCACTTGTGATCCCGCCCTTCATGACGAGGTCGCAGCTCAGTTCAGGCGCGCTCATGTCCCATCTACCTCAATTGATTTTAAGCGTGTCCGACCAGGCCTTCACGAGGCTCGAATAGGGTTGGCCCGGCTCCGCCATCGTGCGGATTTCGTCGAGGATTTGGTTGACCAGCAGGTCGAGCCGCGCGCCCATGGTCTTGGTCTGCTGATCAAGGCTGGCAAGCAGCGTCTCCGAAATCTTGCCGATCTCGTCGATCAACCGGCTCAGGAAATCTAGCTTGCGCAGGACCCGTGTTCTCTCCTGAACCAATCCGAGCCGGTTCAGGCCGTAGACATGGATCGATGTCAGGCCACGCCTGGAAGGGACGTTGTCCTTGAAGGTCGGAAGGACGAGGCCGAGAGGGTCGCCACGGTCAATGTGAAACACCAAGTGCTCTTCCGGAACGTCAACGCAGGGGTTGATCAGGTCGGGCTGCTCGTCGATACCGGGAAAGTCCGCCGTCGCCCTGGCTGCACCGGCGATCGGAAACAAATCCTGCTTGCCAAGCGATGCCTTGACACCTTGCATTTCAGGAGCCGCCAGCAGTTGCGCGAGACTCTCGGGGAATCTCGGCAAGTCCTGCCAGCGCCGCCGATTGCAATCGATGCAACTTGGCAGCAGGTTGTCCCACACCATGGCAAGCCACCAGTAGCCGGGATGATTGGCAACTCGGGCGATGCGTCCCTTTGGCCGGTAATGTTCGACATCGACCGGCGCTTGGTTGGCATACCGGCTTTCGCAATAAGCGCATTTGCCGAAGAACAGCTTGTCGAGCGCGTATTTGACTGCTTCGTCGGAATAGGCGCTGAAACTGAACGTCTTGTCCTTCTTTTTCCTGGTTTTCGCACCTGGAGCCGCAGCGCCGGCGGCCGCTGTCACAGCTTGTGCCTTTGCCTGCGCCGCGAAGAAGATCTTCGCCTTTGCCAGTTCCTTGCCGCCGCGGCTTTTCTCACCGACAAGAACAGCCGGCGCCGAAACCAGGGTCCGATCGACGCGCCGCATCAGATGCCCTCCAGGACGGCCAGGATCCGCCTCTTCGTTTCATCGCGCAGGACCTCGCGTGGCCGGCCGGCAAGGTTGCGCCGCTTGACGAGGTAGTCGGCAACGGCCTCCTGCACGAGGCGGGCAGCCTCGCTCATGCCGACCGGAAGGGCATCCACTACCTGCCTGCGGATCGCGTCCATCGCAGTTCTGACGTCCTGGTCCGGCGCACTCCCGTCCTTTCTTGCGAGATAGTCGCCAAGCCTTGCGAGGCTTGCCTCGATCTCGGGGTCGTCGGTGGAAAACAGGCTGAACAGGTCCGAGGTCAGGAGCTGCTCGATGGTCAGCGCCGACACCTTCGGCAACTGGGTGAGGCTGTCGACCATGAGCGGGATCTGGCCGCTGCCTAGCTGCCTGGCGACCTTGCTCAACACCACCACTTCACCGTCGCGCATTCCCCTGAGGCACAACGGATCATGCGTCGTGACGATGAAGGTCATCGACGGCAATGCAGTGCGCAGGCCCTTCATGATGTGGATCTTCCAGCGCGGATGGAGATGGGCCTCGACCTCGTCGATCAGCACGATCCCTTCCGCCGAGGTCAGCGTTGTGAAGTTCGGATTGATGTCGCGATCCATGAGCCATCGCAGGATGTCGCAGGACAATGCGAGAATGGTACGGAAGCCCGACGAGACGTTTGAGAGCGGGGTCCTGCTCTTCTTGCCGGACGCATCAATCTGCATCTCAACGAAGCATCGCCTCTTGGCCTCGTCTCGATGGATGACTTCGATCTCTTCGGCCGCCCCGAAGATCACTCCCAAGGCCTGGACGACGGCCCGGTACTCGGTCGGCGGCAACCCGAGAAGCCAGTGCTCCGGATTGCTGAGCAGGCTGTCGGTATGGAACAGGCTGAGCACCGGTCGTGACGGTTTCCAGTCATGCAGGTCGCGCACATAATGACGGTAGGCGCCGTAGCCGAAGACCAAGGGCAATCGGTTCTCGCCGATTTGAGAATAGCCCTTGGCACCGACCGTGAGTGTCGAGACCTGTCCATTGTCGAACTGAAGGCGAACCTTGGCCGATCGCCTTTGCGGCAGGTCCTCGGCACCCATGAAGCTGGGGTTGAGCCTTAGGCTACCCGGTTCTTCCACCAGGTCGGGGCGCGCGTCGGTGCCGATGAGGGCAAGCGCGATCGCCTCTAGGATGGAGCTCTTGCCAGCAGCGTTTTCGCCAAGGATCAACAATGCCTGCGCCATGCGTTCGGTCGAGTCTGGTGCAGCAGGCAGTTTGATCGACAGCGTCTCAATGGCCTTGAAGTTCGTCAGCCGGATTTCCTTGAGGCGGGGGGGTGCTCCCGCTATGTCGTCTTCCTCGACGATATTCGCAGAAGCGGCAATCCGCACAATTTCCGCGTCGCTGGCATCGACCTGGCGCCTGAGTATCCGCCAGAGGCCTACGAATTCATTGGTGTCGTTCGGCCCATCGCCTTCAAGTTTTGCATAATCGTCGAAGGCCTGCTTTCGTCTGGTTCTCAATCGCGTCCGATTGAGCCGGAAATGCTTGATGGTTTCCTCGCCCTGTGGACTTGCAGCTTCCATCGATCCGTCTTTCCGCGGGACGAGATGGCGGGCAATGTCGTCGGCACAGGGATCGACCAGGAGCGGTGCCTCGTTGAGGACCATGTCCGGCCACGTCCCGTCGCCTTTCTCGACAAACCGGGCATATTCTTCCGGCGCCGGGATAGGCGTCCTCTGTCCGTCGACCGGGAAGTAATTGGTTCGTTTCGGCCTGCAGTCCCCGCAGCTCGGATAGAGATTGATCCAGGCATCCGACAGCCAGCCGTAGTAGAGATGGGCATCGCGTGCCCGCCCGTCCTCCTCGCTGCCGATCGTTGGCTCGGCATCGTTCATCGGCCTGAAGCGGTGCAGGAACATGCTTTTCGAAGCCTGTTCGCAGAACGCGCACTTTCCCAGGAACATGTGCGAGAGATCGCGCATGATCTCCCGTGACTCGAGCTGCATGATCGGAACGCGGGTCTGTTCGCGTTTCATCGGATCCAACTGAAGATAACGGAGAAAGGATTGACGTCTCTCCGTAGCGAGCGAGCCCCCCAAGGCCGCTGGCGGACTTGGTGCCCGCGCGACGTTTCGCATGATCTACTCCAAGTGATTCGGTGTCGGCACGTCAGGCTTCATTTTAGGCTAAAAGACGATTCCTCGGCGGGCAGCGTTTTCTACCTTTTAGAGCCAAGGCTGATCATGTGAATATCGCGAGAAACTTGCAACCATAAAGTTTCTTCGAAGAATAACTTCTCGCCTGCTGCGGCTCATAGCTGTGACTTGCCTCATCTAGTCGGGAGAGAGCAGCGGAGCCGCGAGGTTATCGGCCCAACGCCCCGCCCGTCGAAGCCCAGTAAGTTGCAATATCATGATCTACCTAGGCCTGATCGGCATCACGATCACGCCACAAGCTCACGTGTCGTGTCTGCGGCATCATGTCTGCTTTCAGTGGATTGTGTTGAAGAAGTCGGTGATTAAGCCAGGCGTTCTTTTCGCCGCGACGAGTTGCGATTGGGTCGAGGCGGCCTCCTTGCCCTAAGTGGCTGGGATTGGTGTCCGGATAGTGCAGATCTTGGCCAATTTCCTGAGGTTCTGGGCGATGGCTGCGAGGTGGAACTCATCGCGGGCACCACAGGGGCCGCGCAATCGCAGTCTGTCGAGCTTCAGGATGCGCTTGAGGTGCGCGAACAGCATCTCCACCTTCTTCCGTTGATAGCGTGAGGTTTGGTAGGCCTCGGTCTTGGCGATGTCGCGGGCCATGTCGCGCGCGCCCTCATAGATCGAGCGCAGCACTTTGCGCGCCGGCTCCTTCGGGCAACAGCGGGGCTTCAGCGCACAGGCGTCGCAATCCAGCTTGCTGGCGCGATAGCGCATCATGCCATTCTCGTCGACGAGAGGGTGTGGCACCCGATAGGTCTTCTGGCGCTGCCTGAGCGTCTTTCCGCCAGGGCAAATATAGGCATCGGCCTTATGGTCGTAGGTGAAGTCGTCGCGCGAGAAGGTGCCATCCTTGCGCCTAGACTTGTCGAACACCGGGATATGCGGCTCGATCCCACGCTCATGCACCAACCAGTTCAGCATTTCGGCCGAGCCGTAGCCGGTGTCGGCAATCAGCCGCTCTGGCCACAGGCCGAGCTCGTCGTGCGCCCGCTCGATCATGGTCTTGGCGGCCGTCACCTCGGCTTGGCGCACCGCGGTCGAGGGCTCCACATCGACGATGACGGCGTGCTCCACGTCGATCAGATAGTTCGTGCAATAGGCATAGACGGCCGGGCCGCCCCAAGAGGCGGTCCAGCGCGCGGCGGGATCAACAGGGGAGACGAACTTGGGCTCCACCGGCGTGGCGGCCCCGAAGGCGGCGTCATCCAGAGTGGCGAGATACTCAGCCACGGCCCGCTTGGCTTTGGGATTGAGGTCCTCGGCCGTTTCGATCCCGCGCTGACGATGGGCGTCGGCGACGATCATGCTGGCATCGACCGCAAAGCCTTCGCCGCCGACGAGCCCTTCAGCTATGCAGCGCCGGACGACGGTCTCGAACAGTTCGCGCAGCAGGTCGGCATCGCGGAAGCGGCCGTGGCGGGTCTTGGAGAAGGTTGAGTGGTCAGGCACATCACCCTCGAGGCCAAGCCGGCAGAACCACCGATAGGCCAGGTTCAGATGTACCTCCTCGCACAGCCGGCGCTCCGAGCGGATGCCGAAGCAATAGCCGACGATCAGCATGCGGATCAGCAGCTCAGGGTCGATCGAGGGACGGCCGATCGAGCTGTAGAAGGGCGCCAGATGCTGGCGGATGGCGGACAGGTCGACGAAGTGGTCGATCGCTCTGAGCAGGTGATCCGCCGGCACATGCCGCTCCAGGCTGAAGCCGTAGAACAGCTCCTCCTGCATCACACTTTGCTCGCCCATCATCGACTCAATCTCCTCTTACGACGAAGATTGAATCAGATGGGATATTCGGCTTGAGCCCCATCTTCGACGGTGATGGACGGAGGTGCTGCGCTCCGAGCTGATGATAGAACGTGGTCTGCAGCTACAGCCACAAGCATCAGGAAAGGAAACGCAGCATGAAGCATTATGCCGGATTGGATATCTCGGTAAAAGAGACCGCCGTTTGCATTGTCGATGAAACTGGCAAGATCTGCCGCGAGGTCAAGGTGGTCAGCCACCCCGACGACCTCACCGCGGTTCTGAAAGGTCCCGCCTTGCGCATCGAGCGGATCGGGCTCGAGGCCGGACCGTTGTCGCAATGGCTGTTCGAAGGCCTGGCCAAGGCCGGTTTGCCGGCAATCTGCATCGAGACCCGACACACCAAGGCATTCCTCAAGGCGCGGCCGAACAAGACGGATCGCAATGATGCGCGCGGCATCGCACAGATGATGCGCGTCAACCTGTTCCGCCCG
This sequence comes from Mesorhizobium sp. M0184, assembly GCF_040322215.1. Lineage (NCBI taxonomy): Bacteria > Pseudomonadati > Pseudomonadota > Alphaproteobacteria > Hyphomicrobiales > Phyllobacteriaceae > Mesorhizobium > Mesorhizobium sp. M0184. Next base: position 85,631 of record NZ_JAMYSZ010000018.1, on the reverse strand, counting down.
GTGCATGTCAAGACGCTGACGAGCCAGAAGCGCCGCGCGCTGCTGACGGCGCGCAAGCTGCTGCAGGACAAGGCCCTCGCCATCGAGAACGACCTGCGCGGCCTGTTGCGCAATTTTGGGCTCAAGGTTGGCGTCGTCGGGACCGTCAAGTTTGAGGATTGGATTCGCGAGCTCGTCGAAGGACGCTGTGAACTGGCCGAAATTGTCACGCCGCTGCTGGAGGCGCGCTGCAAGCTGCGAGAACAGTTTACAGTTCTACATCGCAGACTTCTGAGAATCGTGCGGGACGATGAGGTCTGTCGGCGCTTGATGACGATCTCCGGCGTTGGTCCTGTGGTGGCGCTGGCTTATACCGCGACGATCGACATTCCACAGCGATTCAGAAACTCCAAAACGGTGGGGTTCATCCTGGGACTGACGCCGGTGCTCAACCAATCAGGTGAAAGTCACCGCGTCGGTCGCGTCTCGCTGTGCGGCGACGGGATGATGCGCACCTTGCTCTACGAAGCCGCCCAAGTGATGCTAACGCGCGTCAAGAAGTGGTCATGGCTGAAGGCGTGGGCGATGAATGTCGCCAAGCGGTGCGGTCTGCGAAAAGCGATCGTGGCACTCGCCCGCCGGCTGGCGGTCATCATGCACCGCATGTGGGTGGACGGCACCGAATTCCGCTGGACGCGGGAGGCCTCGCCAGCCGCTATCTGACCGGGAAGGCCGTAAGGAGAGAGACAAGTTCCGCCACCGGCGGAAGCACGTCCTTCGCGGGACGATGGATGAGGCGAGTTCGTTGAAGCACTCGGACCGGTCGCTCACTGCAGCCGATCAGGCCGCGAATCAGATTGTGCCGCTTCATTCTCCTGATCCCATGCTGGGAGGGCTAAAGCCGATCCCGTAGAGAAGCGAGGCCCCGCGAAAGACGTCAAACGCCGGAGAAGCCGCAAGCTCGAAAGCGCTTGACCTCAACATGCCGAATAGAGAAGTGCTTCAGGACTGCTGCAACCCGGACTTTTTCAACACATTCAGTGGATATTTGTTGAAAAAGTCCGCGTCGCGGTCGCCCGTGGCACTTTCGTAGCATGGCGTTCCGCAGAGACCCCAAAATTGAATCCTGATTCCATGCAATGCGCCGGGGTGGAACTGGATTCTAATATCGATGGCGATTTGCGGTGCGCCGGACTTTTTCAACACTATCAGTGCACGTCTGACGTCGACGGGGTGACCGACATGAGGCGCAGAGCCGGCATTGGTTCGGGGCAGATCAGCTCGACTATTGTGCCCTATGTTTCGGCTTGCCGCCGGCAAGTTGCTTCAATGCATTCGCCCGCCTAGAAAGGTGCCCCCTCGGACTCACTGGTCGCTGTGACTTATTCGGACCCTGAAATTGGCTGCCGCCGCGATTTCTCTGACTTGTCGACGACAGGGAGCCCTTCCTTTCTGGCCTTGGCAAACGCTCGATCGCTCTCCAGGAACTCCGCCAGCATGAACGGGATCAGTTCCGCTACCGATTCGGACTCGCCATAGGTCTGACGATAAAGCGCCGCATAGTCCTGCAGTGCTTGGTTCAGGTCTGCACTTACGCTTATGGTGATCTTCGAAGGTGTCCGATCCGGAAGTTTGCCGAGTTTCAGATTGGTCATGATGACTCCAGTCAATTCGGGTACGGCCGTAGCACAAGATCCTTGTGCACGATGACGCGCAGTGGCCAACCAGGGCGGACGGTGATCGTGGGCTGAATATTGAGGTTCTTCTCGGTGATGCGCTGGCCAGCTTGACTGACGTTCTGCTGAGCGGATTCGCGGATTGCTTTGACCAGGTCGCTTTCGTCTTGCCCGAGGCTCAGCTCCGTGCCGACCCCCAGCAACGTGGCCAGCGGAACGCCTTTCATCAGCTGCCAGGTGTGGAAATCCACCTTGTCCTCAAGCCCGGCATAGCCGGCGGTGTCCGTCGCCGGCAGATTGTCGATTTCGATCGAAGAGCCGTCGGGCAGCAGTATCCGTTGCCAGACCAGCAGCGCGCGCCTTTGTCCAAAGGCAACAACGCTGTCATAGGTGCCAATCAGGCGAGAGCCTTGCGGAATGAGCAAGGTGCTGCCGGTGACTGTGTCCTGCACATTCTCGGTGACCTGTGCGACGACGAGGCCGGGCAAGTCGGAATTGATGCCAGTGATCAGGCTCGCTGCGATGACGCTGCCGGCCATCAGCTGATACGGCGAAGCCGGCGTCTGCAGTGCATGCAGATTGTAGATTCCACTTGTGTTCCGCTGGCTGACAAAATCGAGCTTTCGCTGTTGATTGTTTTGGTCGCCCTCGGCCGGTGCTACGGAAGCTGAATCGCGTGCGGCGTCCGATTGTGGAGCCGTTGCCTCAAAGGGTGGACGCCCGCCCTGCCCGTTGCCGGCGGCATCCGTTAGCCGGGGTCGATTTTCGATCCGGAAGAAGACTTGCGATTCGCGCGCCTCGATCGCCTGCTGTGCAAGGCGCTGCTCCTCCGCCGAAACCTCCTGGCCCGGCGCGATGCCCAGCTGGCGTTGGTGCTCAAGGATGGGGCGGCCGAGGTCGCCGGGCAGCGGTGGTCCAAGCACCGGAGGCTTGGGCTTGATCCCGGAATAGTCTTTAGGCAGCCTTTCAATTGCCTCCGCGGTTGGCTTCCGCTCAGTGTTGTAAAGCTCTTCAGCCTGCTCTTTGATGCGCAGCGCCGGTCCCTGCAGCGCCATCATGGTGACGCCTAGAACGGTCCCGGAACCAACAGCAGCAATGGCGACAATAATGCCGCGCTTGAAGCGCACAGCGCGGCGAGGCGAGGCCCGCAGCTGCAGCTGTTCTGGATCGAGTTTCGGTGAAGCATCGGAGCGGGAAGTATCCGTCATGGGCCGTCCCTCACCTGCTGGACCGCGAAAAGAGCAATATCCGCCGCGGCGCTTGCCTGCCGTCGGTCCTCGTGATGCGCACCACCTGCTGCTGCTTGGCGCCGAGGCGCAGTTCGGCCGCGGCGAAGAGGCGATCGACGATGTAATAGTTGCCCCGTATGCGGTAGTTGACGAGCTGGTTGTCCCCGTCAGCACCGACGATGAAGAGCGGTGGGGCCTCGCCCTGATCGATGCGGCGCGGGAACTCGATGTAGACCTTGCTGCCATCATCGAACGCGCGCGTCGGCCTCCAGGGCGGCATGTCGCCGGTAATCGAATAGCGGAAGCGAATATTTTCGAGAGCCACATTCGACGCCACTGGCATAGCGGCGTCGGCCTGCGCATTGCGCCGGCGTAGCGCGATGATCTGGTCCTCGCTGTAAGTCCAGGAGATGGCTGCCATGGCGGTCTTATCCGTGCTTTGAAGCTGCAGGTGATAGCTTCGCCGGTCCGTGGTGATCACCAGATTGGTGGCAAGTCCTGGCGCGAAGGGCTTCACCAGCACATGGGTGCGCTGGTCATCGCCGGAGCCACTGACGGTGTCGCCAATTACCCAGCGCACTGTATCGCCGGCCGACACGGATTGGAGTTTCTCGCCTGACTGCAGAGCGATATCGCTGACGCGCTCCGGTGCGGCATAGAGCTGGTAGAGCGCGCCTTCGGCAAAGGGGTAAACCTGCACCGCATTCACATAGCCATATTTGGTGGGTTGCTGCGTCGCCGCCTTGTTGGCATCGGCGACACGTTCTTCAGGCGAGCGCTTGTCTTCAGCAGCCTTGCCCGGCTCGGGCTGCAACTGGCCGGGCAGCGGCAGCGGTTTCGGCACTTCCACGACTTTGACGGGCTTCCCCGGCGCCTTCTCAATCGCGGCCGGCTTGAAGTCAGCATGGTCATAGGAAATCTGCGGCGGCGGCACCGGCTTCGAGCCACAGGCGGAAATGACCGCAGCCGACGCCGACAGGATCAGCGCAGTGCGGAGAGACGAGAGTCTATTTATCATTGGCGGGCTCCTTTGGGGGAACGGAAGTTTGCGCGGCACTGTCGAGCTCGCGCGACCAGTCGATTGCGTTGATGAAGACGCCGAGCGGGTTTTTGCGCAGCTGATCGGTATTGTTCGGCGGCCGGATCACAATGGTGAGGATCCCGGTCCAACGCGTTGTGCTGGCGAGGCTGCCGCGCTCAAAGACCTGCTCGGTCCATTTGACTTGATAGGAGCTGTCGGACGCTCGAACCACGCTCGTCACCTGCACCGAGACGCTGCGCGTCCCGATCTTGCCGAACGGGTCGTTGGCCTTAGCGTACTCGTTGAGAAAGAGGGCTCCACGGTCGGTGGCAAAGTCGTAGGCCGACAGCCAATTCTGCCGCACTAGCACCGCATCGGTGGAAACAGAGCGGACATTCTGGATGAAGCGGCCGAGATGCCAGGCGATCTGGGCATCGGTGGGCTCGTAGGTTTGGATTGCCGGCGCGACAGCCCGTGTCTCACCGAAGCGGTCGACCTCGACAACATAAGGCACAACGCGGCCCTGCATCGACTGCCACAAGAGTCCACCAGAGAGCCCGGTGGCCAGAGCGAGGCAGCCAAAGGCCATCAGGCGCCAGTTCCTTGCCTGCACGCGCGCAGTGCCGATGCGCTCGTCCCAAAGTTGGGCGGCCTTCTGGTATGGTGTGACGGGGCGGGGCGTCTTCCCGTAACGTTGAACTGGTCGCTTGAAGAACATCTAGTCTTCCTTATCGTTGAGAGAGGGGTTGGCGCCGCTTCCACCCCGATCGCCATCGCGGACGGCCTGCGTGGCGGCGTGGCGATGGGCGCGCGCGGTCTGTTCGGAACGCAAGCGCCTCGCCCACGCCGGCGCGGCATTGGCACCTGACGCGGCAGGGTTTCCGGTCATTGATGCGGTCGGCGTGCCGCCCGTCGCGGTCCAGGCGGCATCGCGGCCGGCATCGGCGCTGCGCCGGAATGGTTCTGTTGCAGATCGCATTCCCCGCATCGCGGCGCCGCCAGCTGCGCCGGCAACGCCCTGCAGTCCAGCCGCTACGCCGGAGAGGCCGGACTCGGGCGATGTTGCACGCCCCATCTGCCAAGCTGTGGAAGCAGCCGATCCCATGGCCGTGCCGGCTCGAACGGCGGCGAGACCGCCGCCGGTTGCCATGCGCGCGCCGGCAAGCGCCGCACCTCCGGCAACGAGCGTTGATCCGGCGGCCGCCGCGGTGGTTCCGAGTGCGGCTCCCGCGCCAAGCTGCGGCGCGCCCGAGACAAGACCCGAGGCAATTCCCGGCCCGAAAATGCCGAGCCCAAGCAGCGCCAACGCGCCCAGCACCTGTGACATGGCCGCGGCCAAGTCCGGCTCCTTGCCTTGCAGGGCGGAAGCGAACTCGCCGAAGAGCGTGGAGCCGATGCCGACGATGACGGCAAGCACCATCACCTCAATGCCCGACGAGATCACATTGCCGAGCACGCGCTCGGCCAGAAACGCCGAGCGGTTCCAGAGCGCGAAGGGCACCAGAACAAAGCCGGCCAATGTGGTGAGTTTGAACTCCAGGATGGTGATGAAAAGCTGGATGGAAAGGATGAAGAAGGCGATGAGGACCAGGAACCAGGCGAGAAGCAGCACGAAGATGGTCAGCGCGTTGCCAAAAATCTCGGGAAAGCCGACTAGCTGGCTCGCTTGATTGAGCAGCGGCCAGGCGCCCTCGAAGCCGGCCGCGGCAATGCGGCCTGGCCGCAGGAGACTGTCGGCGGACAAATTGCCGGACGAAGCGTTGATGCCGAGCCCGGCAAAGGAGCGGTAGATAATATCGGCAAGGCTTCTGAAATTGTTCAGGATGAACGCGAAGGCGCCGACATAGAGCACTTTTCGGACGAGCCGACCGAGAATATTGGGTTCGCCGCCGAACGCCCAGACCAGGCCCGCCAGCGTGATGTCAATGCCGATCAGGATGGTGGTGAGAAAGGCGACGTCGCCCGAAAGCAGACCGAACCCGCTATCAATATAGCGGGTAAAAGTCTCCATGAAGCGATCAATGACGCCGAGGTCATTCATGTCGCCGCCTTCCTCGTTGTCTTGAAGAACTGCTGATCAGTTGCCGGGATAGGCCGTACCGGTGCCCAGGAAACGCTTCGTCGTCTCGCGGGCGGCTTCCTCAGACTGCGCCTTGCGGGCAGCATCTTCGGCTTCAGCCCGGAACTGGGTCGCGAGCAGCGTCTGGATCTGCATCTGCTGCTTGGTCGAAAGCGCGATCAGCTGATTGGTGGCCTGGCTTGCCTCAAGGGCACCTGCCGCGCCCTGACTGCGGTTGACGAGATCGGTAAGCAGGTCGCCGTCGGCCCGCACGTTCTCCACGATCTGCGACTGCGCGCTCATGGTTTGGCGGAACGCCTGCATGGCGTTTTGCCAGCGCTCGCGCGCGGCGCTCGCCACATCGTTGACCTCGATTGTGGCGTCGTAGCTTTCCGGATATTGCACACGCCACTGGTTCTGAAGCTTGTCGAGATCGAAGCTCAGGCCGCTGGCCTGGGTCATCAGGCCGTCGATCCGTTGGAGCGAACCTGTGAGCTGGCCCACCGAAGAAAAATCCAGGCGCTGAAGGTGCCGCGCCATGTTCTGCAGCATCGTCGCCTGGTTCTGAAGCGACTGGATCTGGTTGTTTATCTGCTCCAGGGAACGTGCCGCTGTCAGCACGTTCTGCGCATAATTCGACGGATCGAACACGATCAGGGCGTGGGCCGGCTGAACGTAGTCGGCCATTGGTTTTGCGATCAGGGAAACGGTGATCAGGCTGGTGAGAAGGCGGCGCCGCATCATGACGATTGCTCCTTGTCTGGTTGAGGGAATTGCTGGAGAAGCTCGGCAGCCCAATCGAGGCCGCGCGCACTCAGGAACCGGGAGGCAAAGCTGTCCTGCCCGTGCTCTGACAGGACGCTGTCGATCAAAGCTTGCGTGGCCGGATCAGAGGCGCCGCAGAGCGCAAGAGCGATCGGGCCGAGCCCGAGCTCGAAGAGGCGGTTGCCGCGGCGTGACTGCAGATAATACTGGCGCTTCGGTGTGGCACGGGCGACCAATTCGATTTGCCGCTCGTTCAGGCCGAAGCACTCATAGGCTGCCCGCACCTGCGGCTCCACGGCACGGTCATTGGGAAGAAAAATGCGCTGTGGGCAGCTCTCGATGATTGCCGGCGCGATCGACGAGGCAGCGATGTCTGCAAGTGACTGCGTGGCGAAAATGACGGAGACGTTCTTCTTTCGCAGCACCTTCAGCCATTCGCGGATGCGGGCGGCAAAGAGAGGGTTGTCGAGATAGACCCACGCCTCGTCGAGCATCAGCAGCGTCGGCCGTCCGTCGAACCGCTCCTCGAGACGATGGAACAGATAGGTGAGCACCGGGAGCACAGCGCCTTGGCTGTGCATCAGCTCTTCGGTCTCGAAACACTGCACATCCGACAAAGCCAGCCGATCTTCATCGGCATCGAGCAGCCGGCCGAAGGGACCGTCGAGCGTGTAGGGCATCAACGCGGCCTTGAGCCCATTGGACTGAAGCAGAACCGACAGGCCCGTCAGCGTGCGTTCCTGCACCGGCGCAGTCGCAAGGCTGATGAGTGCCGACCAGATCGCCTCCTTTACCTCCGGCGTAACGCTGACATTCTCATGGGCAACGAGGCCGGCTATCCATTCCGCCGCCCAGCTGCGAGTAGTCTGGTCGCCGATATTGCTCAGTGGCTGGAAGGCAAGCGCACCATCCGCGCCCAGCGCGTGGTGTTCTCCGCCCATGGCCAGTGTTGCCGCACGAGCCGAATTGCCCTTGTCGAAGACATAGACCTGCGCCCCGGCATAGCGTCGAAACTGCAGAGCGACTAGCGCGAGCAGAACCGACTTGCCGGCACCGGTCGGACCAACGATCAGCATGTGACCGACATCGTCGACATGGGTGGAAAGCCGAAACGGTGTCGACCCGTTGGTCTCTGCGAAGAGAAGCGGCGGGGATTCGGTCCCAGTCACGTTGGCGAGATGCTCGTTATCCACCGGACCGGCCCACGCCGACGACAGCGGCATGACATGGGCAAGATTCAGCGTGTGAACGAGCGGCTGGCGAACGTTAGCGTAGACATGACCGGGCAACGAGCCGAGCCACGCCTCGACCGCATTGATGCTTTCACGGATCGTGGTGAAGCCGAGCCCATTGACTATGCGCTCAACCGCTCGGAGCTTTTCCGCGGCGGTCTGCCGGTCCTGGTCCCATACCGTCACCGTTGTGGTGAGATAGCCGAAGCCGACGTGATCGCCGCCCAATGCCTGAAGGGCGGCATCCGCATCGAGCGCCTTGTTGTCGGCGTCACTATCGACGAGAGGGACGGGTTCGTTGGTCACGACCTCGCGCAGGATGGCTGCGACCGATTTGCGCTTGGCAAACCACTGACGGCGCAACCGGGTCAGTGTCTTTGTGGCTTCCGTCTTGTCGAGCGGGATGAAGCGCGTCATCCAGCGGTAGGCGAAATCCTGATGGTTGAGCGCGTCGAGGATCCCTGGCCGGGTGACGTTCGGGAAACCAAGGATGGTGAGGGTGCACAGATGCTGCTCACCCAGCATCGGCTCCAGGCCGCCGGTAAGCGGCGCGTCAACCAGAACACCGTCGAGATACATTGGCGTTTCCGGCATGGCGACCGGATGTTGGTAGGTCGAGATTGTGCCGTGCAGATAGGTTAGCGTCTCGGCATCATCGAGGGCGCGCACTTCCGGCATGAAGCCGGACAGCAAATCCAGGACGCGGTCGGTCTCGTCGCGAAACCACGCCAGCTCCTGGCGCCAGTCTCTAGCCCCTCCCGAGTGATGCGAGTCGACCAGTGCGCTTTCCGCCCGCGCCTGGCCATCTGGCGCCGGCATGAAGACCAAGGTCAGATGATAGCGACTCTCGAAGTGCGCGACCTTGCCCTCGAAGGCCGCGCGCCGTTCCTCATCGACCAGCCATGAGGCAGCATCGGGAAAAGCCGAGCTCGGATAGCCCAGCGCTTCAACGCGCTCGGCCTCGAAAAACAACCCCCATCCGGAGCCCAACCTTCGTAGCGCATTGTTGGCTCGTGCGCAGATGCCGACCAATTCGGCTTCGGTCGCGCTTTCAAGGTCGGGGCCACGGAACCGGAAGGTTCGCTGGAAGCTACCGTCTTTATTGAGCACGATGCCGGGCGCGACCAAAGCGGCCCAGGGCAGATGATCGGCCAGCCGATCGGCTTTGCCGCGATACTCCGAAAGGTTCAGCATGCAAGCCACCCCTTCAGGCGAAGATGACGGACAAGCACGCTGGCGAAGTCCGGATCGCGGCGAGCGGCAAAGACCGCGAGCGTGTGGCCGGCGATCCAGAGCGCCAGTCCGGCGATCCACTGCTGCAGGCCAAGGCCTATTGCCGCGGCCACCGTGCCGTTGAGGATCGCCACCGCTCGCGGCGCGCCGCCCAGCAGGATCGGCTCAGTCAATGCCCTGTGAACGGGGACTTCGAAACCCTCGATATGCTGCTCTCCGGTGGCCATCAGACGAGTGCCCCGCCGCCGAAGGAGAAGAAGGAGAGAAAGAAGCTCGATGCCGCGAAGGCGATCGACAGGCCGAAGACAATCTGGATCAGCCGGCGAAAACCGCCTGCCGTGTCGCCGAAAGCAAGGGTCAGGCCGGTGGTGATGATGATGATCACCGCGACGATCTTGGCGACCGGTCCCTGGACCGACTCAAGGATCTGCTGCAGCGGCTGTTCCCAAGGCATGCCGGAGCCCGCTGCGTGGGCCGGGACGGTGAGAAGAAACGCGAGCGCGGTGGACGAAAGGAAGCGAAGCTTCTTGAGCATGAGGTGACCTTTCAAAACTGCTGGAGTTGCGGAAGCGTGAGCGGGGTGACGGCGTAATCACCGCTGCTGTCGAGACCGGTGACCTCAGCGATCGCGTCAATGCGGCGCGAGGATCCGCGCCCAGCGATGAAGACGATCAGATCTACCGCATCAGCGATGAGGCGGCGGGGAACGGTGACGACGGCTTCCTGGGCGAGCTGCTCGATACGGTAGAGAGCGGAGCGCGCCGAATTGGCGTGAACCGTCGCGATGCCGCCGGGATGCCCGGTGTTCCATGCCTTCAGCATGTCCAGGGCTTCCGCGCCCCTGACTTCGCCCACGATGATGCGGTCGGGTCTGAGCCGCAGGGTCGAGCGCACGAGATCGGCGAGCGTGATCGACCCCCGCCTCGTCCTCAAGGCAACGCAATCCTTCGCCGCGCATTGCAGTTCGCGCGTGTCCTCGATCAGGATCACCCGCTCGTCGCAATCGGCGGCTTGTGCCAGCAGCGCATTGGCAAGTGTTGTCTTGCCCGACGACGTGCCGCCGGCGACCAGGATGTTGCGCCGCTCGCGGACCGCCTTCTTCAGCGCATCGGCCTGCAGCGGCAGCATGACCCCGTCGGCGACATAGTCGGCCAACGTGTAGAGTTTCGCCGCAGGCTTTCGGATGGCGAAGCATGGCCCCAGCACGACAGGCGGCAGCAGACCCTCGAAGCGCTCGCCCGATGGCAATTCGGCGCTGACAATCGGATTGTCCGCATGCGCCTCGGCGCGCACGTGGGAGGCGACCAGGCGGATGATGCGTTCGGCCTCAGAAGGATGCATGTGCACGCCGGTGTCGACCCGGCCTTCACCCAACCGGTCGAGCCGCAGCGCACCGTCGGGATTGACCATCACCTCAATGACGGTCGCATCGGCAAGGGCTTCGGTGATCGCCGGACCCATGGCGGTGCGCAGCATGGCGCGGCGGCGATGGTCGGCTTCCGGATGAGAACTCATCCTTCCCCTCCCCTGCGATCGTCGGTGCCAAGTGACCGTTTCGCGGAAGCGATTTGGCGGCCGACTTGTTCGACGAACTTCTCGAAGCGCTCCTGGGCAATCGCTTGCGTCGCCTTGTCCGGCACCGGCGTGTGAGCATGAAGCGTGATCGAAAAGCGGATGAAGAGCGCCAGGCTCTCCAGGATCATCTCGACATCGCGCCTGACATGTCCGAGGTCACGGGAAAGACGGTCGAGCCTCTTGCCGTAGCGGTGGTCGAGTTCATTCTCCCCACGCCGCTCGATAAAGGCCTCGACCGCGTGCGCCACAATGGCCGATTTGGTGGTCGATGGATTGCGGCTGAGGTTCTCCAGCTTCTCGCTCAACTCGGGTCCAAGCAAAAACTGGTGACGAATGCGGTGGGGCTTCATGCTGCTTGTTCCCTCTGACCGGCGCTGATGCACCGGCGACGGGAACGAGCATCGTCGAGATCCTCGAAATCGCTTACGGCCGTTATCTACGCTGAGATGCGCCCGCGTATGGCGCGCCGTTCAGAAGCCGGGCACGATGTCCTTGTCGTCGCCCATTCCCTCATTGAGGCCGTACGCACGTGCTGCGGTGGAAATCCGATCCATGACGCGCTTGTCGGCGAGCGTCTCGCAGTCATCGTCTGCGGGCGTGAACAGATCGCCATGATCAGGCTCCTGGGCGACGAGGGTCCGTTCTTCGGGCAGGCCCGGATGGCGCTGCTGCTGGACACCTCCGTCTTCGATTGCCGCGCCGGCACTGTCGTCGTCGCCAGCAAGACGCCGATCCACGCCGCGCACCTGTCCGCTCCAATCGTCCGGGCGCGACGTGGGCCGATCCGCGTAGGCACCGTCGCGCAGCACCGGCGAAGGCAGCACTCGCTCCGTGAAATTCGGATCCTGGTAATAACGCAACTTCTTGGCGCGAATCGGCGGCAATCCCGAAACCAGGATTAGTTCGTCAGCCTGCGGCAACTGCATCACCTCACCCGGCGTCAGCAGGGGGCGAGCGGTCTCTTGGCGGCTTACCATGACGTGGGACAACCAGGGCGCCAACCGATGGCCGGCATAGTTACGCATCGATCTGAGTTCCGTCGCGGTACCGAGCGCGTCCGAGATGCGTTTGGCCGTGCGCTCGTCATTTGAGGAAAAGGCAATCCGCACATGGCAATTGTCGAGAATGGCGTTGTTCTCGCCATAGGCCTTGGAGATTTGGTTCAACGATTGCGCTATCAGATAAGCGCGGATGCCGTAGCCTGCCATGAAGGCGAGCGCAGTCTCGAAGAAGTCGAGCCGACCGAGCGCCGGAAATTCATCCAGCATCATCAGGAGCTGATGCTTGCGGCTCTTCTTTGGATCGCCCTCCAGGCGCTCGGTCAGCCGCCGGCCGATTTGATTGAGCACCAATCGCACCAGGGGCTTAGTGCGGGAGATATCCGACGGCGGCACGACCAGATACAGCGACATCGGTCGCTCGGCATCCACAAGGTCGGCAATGCGCCAGTCGCAGGCCGATGTTGCCGCGGCCACCGTTGGATCACGATAGAGCCCGAGAAACGACATGGCGGTCGAGAGAACGCCTGAGCGCTCGTTCTCTGACTTGTTCAGCACCTCACGAGCCGCCGAGGCCACGACCGGATGGACCTGGGGCTTGTCCACCGTGCCGAGGTGGTTGGTGGTCATCATCCGCTGCAGTGTCGCAGCGAATGAGCGTTGCGGGTCCGACAGGAAGGTGGCGACACGGGCGAGTGTCTTTTCCTCTTCGGCGTAGAGCACGTGCAAGATGGCGCCAACTAGAAGTGAATGACTGGTCTTCTCCCAATGGCTCCGCCGCTCCAGCGCGCCTTCCGGATCGACGAGAATGTCGGCGATGTTCTGAACGTCGCGGACCTCATCTGGACCTTTGCGCACTTCCAGCAGCGGGTTGTACCGCGCCGATCTCGGATCGGTCGGATTGAACAAGAGACAGTGCGAGAACTTCGACCTCCAGCCAGAGGTCAGCTGCCAGTTCTCGCCTTTGATGTCGTGAATGACGGCCGAGCCGGTCCAGGAAAGAAGGGTTGGAACAACGAGTCCGACGCCCTTGCCCGAACGTGTCGGCGCAAAGGCCATGACGTGTTCCGGTCCGTCATGGCGCAGATAGCGATAATTCAGTCCGCCAAGGAAAACGCCGGCCGGCTGAAACAGCCCCGCCTTCTCGATTTCCAGCTTCATGGCCCATCGTGAGGACCCATAGGTGGTGACCAACCCCCGCTGCCGTGCGCGCCAGAGGGACCCAGCTATCGCGGCGGCACAGCCCAGGAACCCACTGGCTCCGGCAAGTATGCCAGCCTTGTCAAAGACCTCAGGCGCATAGGCGTCAAATTGGAACCACCATTCGAACAGCTTCCACGGCTGGTAGATCGGCCAGCCGACTGTCACAAACCATGGTGCGCCGAGTGACGGCTGATAGGAGAGCATGTGGGCGCACCATTGGGTTGCAGTCCACACGCCAAGAATGACAATTGCGAATACGACAGCGATCTGCCCAATCAGCAACTTCGTGGGTGTCAATGGCTTGCTCCGCTCTTCTGGCCAGACGGACCAAACATCGCGCCGAGCGATGAGAATTCGAACGGCCGCTACGTGCGACTAGGTGCGATGACAAGGTTGATAGGCATTATTCAGCTGCGAACAGCGAAAATCCGCCGCAGCAACCGATCGGCGGTGCCAGGTACGCGGTTAGGTCGCAGAAGATGTTGGGGCTTCAGGCGCGGGCACATTGAAGATGTGCTGACAGACAAACCTTTGGAGCCGACGCGTTTGTGCGAGTAGCGAGCTGAAGGGCTCGGCGAGAAATCGTCGTTCTCAATCGGGCGACGGGGGATACATCGGCGAAGACAGGGAGGATGGGCCAGACCGAGCCGACGGAAAGGTCGTAGCCAAGGCGGCCTTGGAGCGCATAGCGCCTGGCCGGGAGGCCGCCGCCAGTCAGACTTACGCGGCGCGTCGTTGAGCGAGGTGAAGACCCGAACGGGCTCGACGAGGGTCCACGGCGGTCACAATGTGGTGGTGGTGATCGCAGTAGACGCGATCCGGCGAAGTTGGCCCAGCACAAAAACGATAACCGCCGGGTACAGAAGCGTCTTCGCTCACCGGGAAGCGGCACTGATAGAGGCCTAGCTGAATGAGGGGGACATCTCTCGAAGTTGGTCTGATATTTTCAGGCATGATGGTTTCCTAGTTCGTAGCAGTTACCAGCTGACGGCCGCAGTGCGACCCGTCGGGACGAGCTTCTCTCGTTTTGGAGGGCTATGGGTCACCATATGGTGTTGGTAGCACCATCAATGAAGCCCTACGCCCTGCTTCTGAAGCCAATAGTTTGCGACTTAAGGCCACACGCGCGAACGCATTAGCAATCTACCATCGTGTCCCCGAGGCACTCGCCCGCCGCGGTTTGCCGGCGGCGGGGTGGCACTGGCTTGTGGGGCCCTAGGCCCACTCGCGGCGCTCGCACTGGATCTCGGTGCGGGTTTCCCTTGTCTCATCGCCCTGTCAGCGCCTTGCAAATGAGCGAAACCAAGCTGTCGCGCGCTCGCTCGTGGAGTGCGCCTTTCGGCCGCCATGCAAGGAAATCATCAACGCTCATCCAATCAGCCGGGTTTGTGTCGGCGTCTGGCTGGCTGAATTCCACATACAGATGCAGTTCGTCCGGCACGAAGACGACCCTCCACAATCCTTCGATGTCATTGGCAAGGTTGTAGGCGAGGACGGTCATGGCGGGGCACTCCTTTCGCCGTGGAGCGTGCCTATCTCACGGGAAAATTCCATCGCCAGAAGTTGGTATTGACGCTCCCGCTTTCTCACAAATCCAACGTCCGCATGATGCCGAAAGGTGCAGCTAGCTTTTTTGTATCCTGGTTGGAACACGGGACCGCCGCGCAAGTTCGGTGCACGCAGCCATTCCTCCCCTCCAGGTATTGCTGCAGATCGGTATCCCGATCGGCCCGCGCTCCCCGCAAGGCGCGGGCCCTGGGGCTGTGGTGCTCATGCCATCTACTTCGATCCGCAAGATGGAATATGATCGGGATAGAAGAACCCTCTCGGTGTGGTTCGTCGCCAGCCGTAAACGGTACGAGTTTGAGGGGGTACCGCCGGAAACCTTTGCCGCGTTCCGGGCCGCGTTCGCCAAGGGCCGCTATTTCAACGACCACATCCGCAACAATTTCCGCTACCGTCTGGTTGCGAGCGATAGCGACCCGGGATGACCTGACCTGCCGGCGGCTCAGTCGTCCTATCGCTCCAACCGGCGGTTGGTGGACGCGTTGCCGCTGTGGCGCTTAGGGTTGGTTACGGTCCGCGCTCACTTGGCAAGCCCACCCCCCGCATCCCCCCGCCTGGTGCAAAGCGTTTGATCGGTCCCGCCGTTCTGGCAGTGCGGCGGGACTTTTTTGCGGTCCAGGTGGAGCATCGGCGCGCGGGGAAGGCGCGGTGCACGCAGCACCCTTTTCTCATCCAACGTACGTCGGTGGCGCGCTGAAGGGTCTCAATGACGGTCTGCCGCCGGAGCTCAATTAGCTGGACTATTGCTCGACCGGAAGCGGCTGGTGCTGCGGCTCAGCGTGATGAAAGACCTGTCCAAGATCGCGCGCGTCGAACGTTTGGCCGCAGACTGGGCAGTAGACCAAGTGCTTCGACTCGTCCTCTACCGGCCCGTCATGCGGCCTGCCCTCATAGCCGGTCGCGATGTTGTCGGTTCTAATCCGGGGCATCGACAAGTGCCTTTCGTCGTTTTGGCGGCCGATATTTCTCCATTAGCCGGACCTTGTCACGGTCGACCGTGACCAGCGGCCCGAGGTCGATCGTCACGGTGTCCTCGTCGATGCGCGTGACCTCGCCTTTCAGGTCGATTTGCTGGCCTCGGTTCACCTTGGTGTGGTCGATGATGGAATGTGGGAAGTCGTAACCTGGGATAGAGACGCTTACGCGGTCCTCTGTTATTGTTATCCGCCTTCGAACCCTGGCCGTAATCGCCACCTGGTCACCAATGCCTATTCCCCGAGCCATGCCATGGATTCTGGTGCGGGCAGTGTCCTCTTCAAGAGGCTTCTAATATACGCCCGCAATCGTAAGGCTGACCTACGACCAGAGTTACAAAAGTTGAACTTCATCGGGGAACACTCCTTCTGTCTGCCTGTTCAATTTGCCAGGCGCATCCCGCGCATTCAGACAGGAGAAAGATGATGAAACGCATCCTTTTGGCTTCGGCCGTGCTGGCGGTGTCGGCCGGGCTTTCCTTTGCCCAGACGACTAGCGGAACTTCGAGCGGAACCTCGACCACCACAACCATGCCCAGTACGACGGATCAGGGCACCGGCACGACGAGCAGCGGCACCAACATGTCCGGCGATCAGGGCACCGACACGACGACCACCAGCGGCACCACAAATCCGAACTCGGCCAGAGACTGCGCGCCGGGCCAGCAGACTGGCAGCGCTCAGCAGGCGGCGCCTGGTCAGCAGGACACGACAGCCAATACCGCCGCGCCGGGCCAGGTGAAAAAGACCGACGAAGGTTGCTGATTGGCACATCGGCTCGGGTTGGAATCACCAGCGTGTGGCTGGCTGATCTCCCCCGACCACCGCCTGAACTCAACTCGGCTGGCGAGCAAGTTCCCGCCAGCTCAACGTTCTGATGCTGAAAATACTGGACCAGATCTATGCGTTCTCACCGTGGCGCCAGCGAAGCGACGACACCGGGGCGGGACAGGCGAGGCCGCTACAGCTCCAGGCTTATCTTCCCGGTGCGCACGGCGTCGACGACTTCGCTCATCGAGTCGAGGACGAGCTGGCCGACGATCCCCATGCGGATCAGCAACTCAGGGTCGATCGAGGGACGGCCGATCGGGCAGGCCGCACCCTAATACCCAGGCGGAAAGGCCACGCCCACGCCTGGACACGGCCAGTGTATAGCGGCGGACTGCTTGCCAATGAGCTCTAGTGATGTCGAGCGCCCGCTGCGCCGATATGAGCGTGGAGGCCACGAACAGGCGTTTCAAAGGTCTGGCCTGATCGCGCCGGTTGATGATGCGGATAAAGGCCTGGTGGCCAGGCATCAGCGGCTCGGCCGCCGCCACGATCTCGGCCTGCCGCCACTTGTAGAAGGGCGCAGATACTGGCGGATGGCCTTGAGCGTAGCGTCATGCTGGAGCGCCAACGGATCGGGATCGATGCCGCCAAAAGGCGACAAGACCAAGTACCCAGGACCGAAGCCAACAGCGATGGGGAAGCGCGACAAGATCGTGAAGTTGGATGCCGAGGGCATGACCAGAACAGCGATAGCCAAAGGAACTGGGGTCAGTGAGCGGAGCGTTTATCGGGAGCTTCAGGGGACCGGTGAGCGCCGATAGGTGACCACTAGGACTACGAGGCGAATTAGGCCCCACCAGACTATGAAACGCTCCTCTCCCAAGCTGACCCGCGCTCTTCCGTATCTTGACCCTCAGCTTCAGACGCCTGTCGAGGAAGTGTTCGACGCTGGCCATCACCCGTGCGCCCGCACGCTCGCTGCGAACATAGAGGGCAGTCGTCGGCGTAGCGAACGAAGCAGTGCTTGCGTCGCTCCAGTTCCTTGTCGAGTTCGTCCAGCATTCCGACTTTGAAACATGGCTGATTTCCACACAGTCGCGGCGGGGCAAGACCGGCTTTTAAGCGTTTGAGACGGATCTCATGGATGGTCGCTGGCTCTGGATGACGGAAACGGATCAAAACGACGGCTGGATGCTCTGCATAGCCAACGAGATCACAATCTGCGGCTTCGGAAGCGAGGCTAGTCTCCATGACGTCAGGGCACGCCGCCGCTTCCGGTCTGCCAGCCTGACGCATGTGTCAACAGTTCCGAGCCGAAGCACTGCACCGCCCTCCCAGCCAAAGAAAGTTGGCTCGCCCGACTGGCAGAAGAAGGCCTCGATGCTTCGCGCCTTCGCGGGGCCGTCAGCCAGACCATCGCCGGTGGGCCGCCGAAGGAACGTGGCATCCTTGCCGCGCTGCGCCGATCCCGCTGCCGGAGCCGATCTCCAGGTCAAGATCTGATGCGACATCTGCTCGATACAAACCGCCTCGGAGCCCCTGCTCTAAAGGAGGGCCCAACGAAACGACCATAATCTTTTCATCTCCTCCCTCACAGCCGTCGAATTCGTCGCGGTGTGCTTGAGAAGCCGTCGGCAAGCGGCGTGACGAGCTCGAAAAATAGTTCGCGGCGTCGGACGGTGCACAGATGCTTTTTGCCGGCCGGGTCCTGTTGTACGACGAGAGGATGGTCCGGCTAGGCAAAGTGCCGGGCCCAAGGAGAGCCAGCTCAGCCTCAATCGCATCGGCCAGCGATTCTTTGAATTCGCGGTAGTCCACATTCATGCAACCACTGCCCTTGTCTTCGCGTTTAGCTGCGTTCAATCGTGGGGAGCGACAAGAATGCGGGCCTTCAGTCCAATTACAATCTGCCTCAATCGCAACCTGACGGTGGTCGCGTCCATAGCCGACGCAATGAAGGTGCTTCAGCAACCATGGCCTAGAATGGGAAAGCCGGGGCGGCTCAACGCGATCCGAATGGTCGAGGAGTCCCTCGCCGGGCATTGCAGCCAGCAAGCTGCGCTCGAGGCCTTCAAGGCGGCCGCGGCTGAACAGGGACTCCTTAGAACAAGAGGGACCACCGCAGGTCTGGGGAAAATTGCGCGGATGGTTGAAGATCTGATGTGAGGTCATGCCGGCCTCCCTAACACTGAAGAGCCGCCCCACTTGAAGCCCGAAATACTGCCTTCTCCCGCGGCAGCCGAAACGCCTCAAAACGGGCTATTAGCCTGGACGTGAGAAGGCCCTGGCTGTACAGTCTAAATGAGATCGACTGGTCGTCGTAGGCCCGTCGAAGTCAACGGGCTGGACCAAGCGTGTCAAAGACACGACTGGCGAAGAGATCGTGCCCAGCAGAGCGTGAGGGATCGCGATGCCAAGACCGATGCCGTCGAGCCGAGACACTCGCGGTCGAAGAGACCACGGAGAATCATCTGCTCATCAAGCCCAGTTCTCCGCGCAATCCTGATCGCGATTTTTGATAAGGTGCAGCCGCACTGTTTGGCCAGCGCAGAAATTCACCGTCGGTTAAGTGGGTCCTGGCTGTCCCGGACGCGGACAGCCGAGCGTCCGTGCGAAGCGTCGCGAGATTTTTGAACAAAAGCGCGAGCTCTCTACCTTACCGAGGGCTTCAGGCGGAAAGCGTTCAAGAGGGCCGTAGCGGCCAAGCAGCCGGGCAGCCGAGACCAGGCCGATGCCTTCGAGACCCGGATAGCCATCGGCGGCATCACCGACGAGCGCGAGGAAATCTGGAATGAGGGCCGGCTCAACTCCGAACTTCTCGCGTACACCCGCGCCATCGCGAATTTTCTGGGTCCTGCGGTCTACCTGGACCACGTGGTCACCGCGGACACACTGCGCGAGATCCTTGTCCGGCGTCCAGATGCACGCCTTCTGCACGCGCTCATCGGCAGCCGCGCTGTGCGCCGCGGAGGCCAGCGCGTCGTCGGCTTCGAGCTCCATCATCGGCCAGACCGCCACTCCCATCGCCGCCAAGGCTTCCTCGAGGGGGTGAAACTGCGCGAGCAACGCCGGCTCGATGCCATCCCCGGTCTTGTAGCCGGGCCAGAGCTGATTTCTAAAGATTCGACTACATGATCGGTAGCCACCCCAACGTGTGTGGCGCCATTCTCGATCATCTCCAGCACTGTGTTCAGCACGCCGACGACGGCGCCAAACGGCTTGTCATGGCCGTTGTTGAACCGGCGTTGGCCGTAGAAGTGGCGAAACAGTTCGTATGTGCCGTCCACTAAATGTACGATCATTGCAATCCTCGAGGAAAAGCATCCGGCCCGGTCTGCAAAGCTAGACGACAGTTGGCCTTCTCCAAACCTTCAAGTAGGTGCGCTCCGCGAACAACGAGAAGATCAGCTACCTGCCGCGCAAGCTCAGCGAAGAGGGCAGCGGCCCGTTCGGGACCTCTGCTACTATGCACCTTGGGGCAAACTTGCGATCTTCTACGCCGGCTACCACTGGTCCAGGGATTGATTAGGCTCGGTCGCATCGACGGCGGCTTCGATCCTCTGCTGGTGGGAGGCGAATTCCGCTCCGCATCGAACTCCTCTCCTGATCCCATACTGACGACAGGACAACAACAATGCTTGGAAGCTTGGAACAGTTCTTTATGGTCCTGGCGACATCCGCTGCGATGAAGTCGCCGACCCGAAGGTTCTTCATCCGACTGACCCATCATCCAGCTCTCGGCGACCTGCATTTGCGGCTCGGACCTGTGGCCGTATAGGGGGATCCAGAATGTCGAAGCCCCATGCACATGGGTCAAGAATACTGCGGCATCGTCATGGAGGTCGGCAGCGAAATCAGGACGGTTCGTCCCGGCCAGTTCGCTGGCGGAGAGTTGGCTTTCGAGTTTGCTGAGGCCGAGTGAGACGGCGCAAGCCACCTTGATGTTCTGAGTTCGCTCTGCACTGGGGTCATACACCTTGATATGGTCTTATGTCCTAGGACAGAGGACACACCGCATGAATGGGATGAAAAGTCAGGATATCGTGATGCTTCTGAAGCTCGTGAGCTTGCAGGAGCAGGAGGGGCAAGTTGGCTCCGGGGAGCTTCATTGGAGCTTCTCGGGCGAGGCCCCGTACTCAGTTCGCGGCCTGGAATCGCTACCCGGGATCAGCAAAACGAGATCGACGCTTCGATCAAGCGAACCCTCTCGTCGGGACTCGCCATCAAAGATCGAGATACGGGCCGAGCCAATCCCCCTCGCCGCAATCTACACAATTTTCTCGTCCACGGACTGAAATTTGTGTTCCCCGCAAGGCGGGCGGCATCACGCGCGGCATGCCGACGGCCTTTGCCGCGCCAATGCTAAAAGGACTGCTGATGAGCGGCGGTGAGTACATCCACATCTGGCCGTTTGCGGAAGGCCGGGATATGGGCCAATCGATCGAGCCCTTGTTCAAGAGCGTGCCTGAAGCTGTTCCGAAAGATGAGCGGCTGGACGAATATCTTGCGCTTGTCGATGCGATCCGGCTCGGAAACCAGCGGGAGGTGGGCCTTGCCGGTGAGCGGCTTTCTGAAAGGCTTCTGAAGAAATGACTACCATCAGAGGCGAGCTGCTCCACATGCTACAGATAGTAGCCGAGGCGCTGGGAAGCGACTTTCGGGAGCGTCTGATATTTGTGGGCGGATGCACGACCGCTCTTTTCATTACCGACGAAGTCACGCTTGGGGATGTCAGGGCGACGGACGATGTCGATCTCATTGTCGATCTACTCCGCAAAGCGCGGTGTTGGTCGGAGATAATAGAACCTTATACCGCAATCCAACTTAGCTAGTTGTAATGTCCCCTCCTCTTTTGCCGCAGCCAGGAATGCCCTGCAGGCCTCCTCCGGCTCCATCTGACGCTGCCCCCAGTTTCTATCCATTTTTGAGTTCCTCAGCCCTCCAGGAACGCCAGAAGCGCCGCATTCACCGCGTTGCTCTCTTCGCGTTGAACCCAATGCGTCCCCTCCTCGAAAGTCTGCAGGCGGCCATCGTCGCAAAGGGCGAGACTGCGCTTGGCCAGCCCGGATTCCAGAGCCTGGTCCTGCATCCCCCACATAACAAGAGTGGGCGTCGTGATCCGCTCCTTCAGGCTCGGGCGAAAGCGCAAGGCGCGATACCAGTTGAGCATGCTGGTCAGCGCCCCCGGCCGCTCCCAAGCCTGCCGATATTCTGCAATCTCCTCTTCTTCGAAGGCGCCTTCCCGGCTGGATGTCCTGAGTGCTCGTGCGAGCAAGGCGGAGCGCCGCGCACCCAAAACGGCTTCGGGCAGCAATGGGATCTGGAAGAAAACCACGTAACTGCTCCGCAGAAACTGCGTCGGAGATCGCAGGGCATGGGTAAACACCACGTCGGGATGGGGCGCATTCAGGATGACGAGCTTGTCCAGGCGATGA
This sequence comes from Mesorhizobium sp. M0184, assembly GCF_040322215.1. Classification (NCBI taxonomy): domain Bacteria; kingdom Pseudomonadati; phylum Pseudomonadota; class Alphaproteobacteria; order Hyphomicrobiales; family Phyllobacteriaceae; genus Mesorhizobium; species Mesorhizobium sp. M0184. Next base: position 63,915 of record NZ_JAMYSZ010000018.1, on the reverse strand, counting down.
GGCAACTTTGCCCCGGCGGCCCAAGCGACGATGCCGCCCCAGTCATGGCCGGCGAGGTGAAACCTTCCGATGCCGAGCGCGTCGGCCAAGGCGAAGACATCGCCGAGGAGCTTGGGGAGCGTGTACTCGCGGATGCCCCCTGGCTTGTCGCTGGTGTTGTAGCCCCTCTGGTCGGGAACGATGACCCGATATCCGGCGGAAGCGAGCGTACCGATCTGCCGTCTCCAGCCGATCCAGAAGTCCGGGAAGCCGTGCAGGAGCATGACCGGCTTACCCCCGGCAGGCCCGGCCTGAACGACATGAAACCGAATGCTTCCGGCGTTGACGAACTGATGTTCAGGCGCGAGCGAGATCATGGCTGGTAACGCGAGTGTCCTAAAACTGATCCAGCGCAATGAGGATTATCAGGCTGTCGTCCCGACAACATGCACGCTCAGCCGTCGCATCCCAGCAGATGGGCATGGGAGCCGAAGGTCCAAGTGGGGATGCCGCGAGTGTTTCTGCAGCCGGGGTGTTATTTGCAAGCGCAGGTCTGCACCTGCATCCTTTGGCGCTACTATACGTTTCCCTGCGACGAAGGTGCTCCGGACCGGCGGCCATGTCGAAGAAAACAACCGAGGACGCTTACGAAGGTAAAGTGCAACTTGAGCGGCCGCCCGACCCGGAGGGCCGGGGACGCAATGCCGAATGGCCGTCAGAGATTCCTGGCCGCGGCTGGAAGGACGTGCTGTGGCGGATGTTCGCTGAGCTCACCGAGGACCGTGTTATGCTTATCGCGGCCGGGGCCGCATTCTATCTGCTTCTTGCCTTCTTTCCAGCGCTTGCCGCCTTCGTGTCCATCTACGGTCTCGTCGCCGATCCTCAGACCATCGCTGAGCACGTTGCGTTCCTTGGCGGCGTACTGCCCTCGGGAGGTCTGGATATTATCAGATCTCAGCTTGCGTCCTTAGCCGCTCAGAAGACTGGCGCGCTCAGCTTCGGCTTCATCTTCGGCCTTGCCGTCACACTGTGGAGCGCCAGTAACGGCATAAAGACGCTATTCGAAGCCATGAACATCGCCTACGAGGAGAGTGAAAAGCGCGGCTTCATCCACCTGAATCTCCTGGCCTTGGGCTTCACACTTGGCGCCATCCTCATTGGCATCGGCTTTATCGTCGCGGTGGGGATTGTGCCGGCCGTGCTTGCACTGCTGAACCTCGGCGGCTGGATCGAAGCCCTTGTGCGGATCCTTCGATGGCCGATGATGCTCATCATGGCTGGCGTTGGGACCACGCTGATTTACCGCTACGGGCCCAGCCGTGAAAGGCCAAAGTGGAAATGGGCGACATGGGGCGCCTTCCTCGCGGCTGTGGTCTGGATCGCAGTCTCGATAGGATTCTCCTACTATCTTGAAAACTTCGCCAACTACAACGCGACGTATGGAGCCCTTGGGGCAGTGATCGGCTTGATGATGTGGACTTGGATTTCTGTGATTATCCTGGTTGTAGGTGCGGAGCTGAATTCCGAGATGGAGCATCAGACAGCGATGGACACCACCACAGGTGCGCAGCAGCCGATGGGTTCGCGAGGTGCCACGGTCGCCGACACGCTGGGCGGATCGGCCGATGACGCCGACCAGCAGTCGCGTTTTGACGAGCGCAATGCGTAGCGCGCAGCTCACTTTGCATGCCATGGTCAAGCGGCTGTAACCACGCCGCGGAGCGTGGCCCAGAACGGCTCAAGCCGCGGGCCCGGCTTGCCGAGGTGACAGGCGATCTCACCATCCAGAAGCAACGCAAAAGCGCCGTCGCCGATGCCGAACCCCTCGCCAGCCTCGACGAGGTCGTTGTTCTGCTGAAGCGTCAGAGCCACCGACTTGAAGGCGAGATCGCCTCGCTACGCGACGACGACCCGCTGTGGGCCTGTCTCGATTAGATCTTCCGTCCGGTCAACGGTGTCGCCCGCGTACTCCTGATGGCCGAGTTGTCCGAGATTGGCACCCTTTCCAATAAAGCCATCGCCAAACTCGTAGGCTTGGCGCCGATCGCCAGTGACAGCGGGAGGCGCAGCGGTCGAAGACCGGTGCGCGGCGGCCGTGAAGGTCCGCGCAGCCTCTCCTCGTCGCGCTCACCGTCGCCAGATATGGTCCCCACCTCGGCGCCTTCCATCAGAGTTGAAGCAGGCAGGGAAGGGACAGATGGGTGATTCGCATTGCGCTCGCCCGCAAGCAACTCGTCATTCCCAATGCAAACGCACCCGATCCGCGCACCGAGTTCGAAAATGCAACTTGGACACCCTAGCCAGTCGCTCATTGGGAACCAACGGGCCTTACCTCCGTTTGCTCCTCGAATGGAGGAAACCATGAACAACCGGAATTCTGAACGGCGTCCCCCAACTGCGGTAAGGACTGGTGACGGTACCTCGGAAGACATAGGAGCAACCGTAAGGGGCGCCTTATCCAAAGCGTCGGACATAGCACAAGGGGCAGCGGGAACCGCCAAACGGGCGGCCGCTGGTGGCGCGTCCACCGTGACCAATCAGGTGAAGGAGATGTTGGACCGTCAGGTCGGCAGCGGCGCCGAGGTGATGGGCCAACTGGCGAGTTCGACCAAACGTGCGGCCGAGGACCTCGACACAAATGCACCGATCGTCGCTGGGGTCGTGCGCACCTTCGCCAATAGGCTTGATGGATACGCAGACGACCTGCGAGACAGATCCGTCGATCAACTGGTTCTTGCAGCGTCCGATTTGGCCAGGCGCAAGCCGGGTTTGGTGTTTGGGCTGGCCGCCGTAGCGGGTTTTTTGACATTCCGCACGCTGAAGAGCGCGCCTCCCGCTTCAGAATCCATCAAGGAAAGGCGGCCGGGAGCGAACTGATCTGATGGCACAGGAACAACTGAAGAATTCGCCTCTCCCTCAAGCACTGTCGGCAGTGTTGGCGGACGCCGCGGACCTCTTTCAAAAAGAGTTGCGCCTGGCGCATGCGGAGCTGTCCGCCAACGTCTCAACGAAGCTCCAAGCAGGTGTGTGGATGTCTGCTGCTGGCGCGCTGGGAGTGGTCGCCGCTCTGCTTCTAATGCAAGCCCTCGTACTTGGAATCTCGAGCTTAGGGATAGCCCTGCACTGGTCGTGTCTCATAGTCGCGACCGCAACGGCGGCTGCCGCTGTTTTCGCCTACTATAGGGGCCGCGCTGATGCGCAAAAAGAACTTCTGCCGACACACTCTATAAGCCAAATAAAGCAGGATATTGCGACAACCAAGGAGCAATTAACATGAGCCGCAATTCACAGGTCCAGGATTTTGGAACGAAAGAATGGCTTCTCAGCTCCGCTAGGAACAATCCCGAAGGCCTTCTGCTCGTCGCAGCAGGGTGCGCGCTGCTAATGCGCAGCCGCGGTTCAAGTGCCGGGCATCGCGAGCAATCCCGTGGAACCAACGGGCGCCAAAATGCTCCGCACGCACGCACCGCCAGCGGCGGGGCGTCAAAAGCGCAGGAACAGGCTAGCGAGACAGCTGAGGCCATGCGCGACAATTTAGCCGGCATTGGGGAGAAGGTGAGTGAAACCGCAAGTCACTACGCATCATCCGCCGCGTCATACGCAGAACAGGCCGGTCGCTCCGTATCCGAGAAGTCAGGGCGCGTGGTGCAGCAAGCCCAATCAACGTTGCAAGACACGATTGGCCGCATGGTGGAAGAACAGCCATTGGCTTTTGTTCTGGCCGGCTTCGCAGCCGGTGCCGCCATAGCTGCTGCTTTGCCGGCCAGCGATGTCGAGAGGCGCACGCTCGGCCCAGCAGGAGAGCGATTGACGGATGCTGCTGAAAAAGCTGGGGAACGCTTGAAGTCCTCGACATCAAAGGCGGGCGAACGGCTCAAAAGCGCCGCCGAGGAACATGGGCTGAATTCGGACGGCCTGAAGGAGGTCGCAAGGGACGTTGCGGGCGCCTTTGGAAGCGCCTTGTCAGAAGAGCAATCAAGTGAACCCGTGCAGCCGCCTTCGCCAAGCCCAAGTGGATCGAGCGGTTCATCCACTCCGGCCGCCAAGCTGCAACCGGGCAGCGCCACCCCTTCGGAAGGAATAACGGCCAAATCGCAGCGGTCGGGCAACGCTCGGTCGAGCAAACCTGCCCGCCCCGGTGGCAAGAGAGATTTATGATGGCCGATCCGCAACTTGAGCATCTTGAATACGAAGTTGAGGCTGCCCGGGCTAAGCTCGCCGAGGACTTGTCGACACTTCGGTCGCCAAACACGCTCTCCGAATTTACCGATGATTTGAAACACGAAGCGCTTGAGGCAAAGGATGCCCTGGTGGAGAAAGCAAGAGCCTCAATGCAATCGGTGGCGCAGGCGATTATTGACGATCTCAAGGCCAAGGCGGCTGCCAATCCGAGCGCTGCTTTGGCGATTGGGGCCGGTTTGGGGTGGCGTTTCCTCCGCCGTCCGCCGATCGCAACCGCACTTGTCGGAGCGGGATTGTTCAGCTTATTGCGGACCAATTCGGCCCGGCCACCCGGCGAGCAGCAGGTGGATCACCTATCGTACGCCAAGGAGCGCCTGAAGGAGCAATCTAGTGATTTGGCGGAAAGCGTCAGTGATTTCGCTCTTGAAACGGCTGGTAAAATAAAACGCCAAGCTGCCGAGTTGACCGGCGTGGCCAAGGAAACTGTAAAAGAGAAGACAGAACGTCTAGCTGCGGGTATCCGCCATAGCGGCGTTGGGCCGCACGAGGGCGAGACTGCCGCGAGAGCATCCGCACCCTTCGATGAAGCTTCGTTAGCTGTTCAAGACGCATCGGGCAATGAGCATACCGAGGACAAACTCCTTCTGGCGGCGGCAGGTTTGGCAGTCGCCGCGGCTGTCGGCTTTGCCTATCAACGACGTGTGAATGAGCAGATGGACACCGACCGAACTGGAAGAGCGTAGACAGAGGTCATTGCAGGAAACAGTCGTCCTGAAGGCAAAGTATGATGCCGCGCTGACATTTATCGAGTCCCGACGAGTTCAGCCATCGGATTGCATATTCTGGAACCACGGACGGCGCGATGACGATGCGCACGGCGGAGAAGATCGGACAAAGCGGTCAACCCCTTCGAGCATGATGATCGTCGGCCGGTCGGTCACGGCCTTCAGCGAAACCGCCAGCGACCGGCTGAAGCGGAATTCACCCCGAAAACCGTGCAAGTGCTGCCGACCCCATAACGTGAGCGCAACGGCGCGCTCTGTCCGCTGTCAGGACGAACTTTCTCCGATCCGGCTTGGCGCTGCCGGTGCCCGCGCACGCAACTGCTCAGTCATCTAGAGCGTTCTCGGGCATTCCGCTATCGCGACCTCGTTTGGAACGTTTTAACACGCCCACTCGAGCTTTATTTCGCCGAGCGCTGCGCTAGCCCTTCCGATCTGGCTATTGCCAATGCGTATTTGACCAGGCTTGCGCAGGCGAACGCTTCGACTCTCTAAGTGACGACGCCGCAATATTAGCATCGCTCGTCGTTGCAATTTCTCGAAATGCGCAGCTCGACGACCGCCTGCTAGGCGTGTTCGTTGCCCAGCGTTCACGAAGGGGGACGCGCTAGCGGACGAATCCCGATCACCCAGTTTACGGTTACTACGTTCCTACCCGATCACCGCTTGGCGCTGTCGCTGTCCGCTTCGGCCCGCGCAAGGAACTGCTCGGTCGTGGAGGGAAGACGGGATTTCAGCCAATCCGCCATCGCGACTTCCTCTCGCAGATTCTCTTCGCAAGCCCGAAGTACCTCGCTTTCGCCGAGCGATCGAGCAGCGGCAATCAGGATCGTGTAGGAGGCGATTTCCATGTGCTCGAACGTGTAGCTCGCGAGCGATCCTTTCATCACCTCGTCTCCAGCGAAGACGCCGCTCAGCGATTGCGCCATCGCCGTCAGCTTACCGCCAGCATCCTTCATCGTGGATGAACCCTCGTCCATCTGATCGAGACAAGTCTTGAGCCGGGCAGCCTGTTGCTTGGTCTCGTCGAGGTGCTGTCGGATTCGGTCGCTCAGTTCGGGATAATTCTCGATACGACTCAACTGCCCGTTCAACATCGTTTCGGCCTGCTCTTCCATGGCATGGGCATCTCTAAGCCATTGGACAAACCATTCGCGGCTTTCTGACATCTCGAATCTCCTTTGCGATCTAAGGAAACTTTCAGAAGAGGACATTGTTCCGGAGTAGAGCCCGCCGAACGGGCCTTGACCGTCGCAGAGATCAGCGCCGTGGCGGGTCTCAATTCACCTCGCGAAAAATCCTGCAGCGATGGTGGAAAAGGCGAAGATCGGGAAGATCGGCGCAAGGAAAACGGCCCGTGGACGCTCGCCGCTGCGCCGCTCCATCACACAGTCCAACTGGCACTGGCCGCTTCCTGGCCATCCGACGCGGCGACATATTGAAGGTCCCGCATGGCATACTGCGACCGCTGCATGTCGTTCCTGGCAAGTAAGAACGGCAAGCAGATGAAGCTACCAGCGCTCGGCGAAGCTGAAGTGGATTCTCGACGAGGCGCTGATCGCGGCCGCTGGCGCTCCGCATTGAGCCTTGTGCCTCACCGCGCCACCGCAGTCACAAGGAACGCGACGGCCTCTCCGCTCGTTGATTGCTTTTCGACTCGAGCCGCCGTCATGAGGTTCTAATATACGCCGGCCATCCTAAGGCTGACCTACGACCAGAGTTACAAAAGTTGAACTTCATCGGGGAACACTCCTTCTGTCTGCCTGTTCAATTTGCCAGGCGCATCCCGCGCATTCAGACAGGAGAAAGAAGATGAAACGCATCCTTTTGGCTTCGGCCGTGCTGGCGGTGTCGGCCGGGCTTTCCTTTGCCCAGACGACCAGCGGAACTTCGAGCGGAACCTCGACGAGCGGAACCTCGACCACGACGACCATGCCCAGCACGACGGATCAGGGCACCGGCACGACGAGCAGCGGGACCAACATGTCCGGCGATCAAGGCACCGACACGACCACCACCAGCGGCACCACAAATCCGAACTCGGCCAGAGACTGCGCGCCCGGCCAGCAGACTGGCAGCGCTCAGCAGGCGGCGCCAGGTCAGCAGGACACGGCAGCCAACACCGCCGCGCCAGGCCAGGTCAAAAAGACCGACGAAGGTTGCTGATTGGCACATCGGCTCAGGTTGGAATCACCAGCGTGTGGCTGGATGATCTCCCCCGACCACCGCCTGAACTCAACTCGGCTGGCGAGCAAGTTGCCGCCAGCCGAGCGTCAGTTGAGGAACCTTGTGCTTGCTTGTGCTTTCAGTGGGCAGGCCTGGCTTCTGTTTGCTTTCGGTCAGATACATATCCGCCTGCTCGCGCATCATGCCTGAAGGGAGCTGCGGTCGCGCTCAGAGGAGAGCCGCGCTGTATTGCCGATAGCGCTAGAGCGAAGAAGCCCTACGGCAACCGGCAGTTGGACTGACACCAAGTTGGCTCCGAGAGCGTTGGGAACAGCCTGGCACGGCACGTTGCTCAGTTTGGACCTTCGCAAAGGATGCATGGATGGCGAAAGACGTTTCTCGCGAGGAAGAGCAACGCGGCACCGGAAAGGTCCTCATCTGGGGCGCCGCGATCGCCCTTGTTCTCTTTGTTGCCCTGCTGGCCATATTCGTTCTGGGGTAGTCCTGACTGCTGCAGCAGGATCTAACTTGGGTGCACGACGTTCTGAGCCTAGAGAGCTGCAGAGCCTACTTGGATCTTGAGCACCGTGGGGTTGAATGCAAGTCCGTGTGGTGCAAGTGACTGCTAGGCTTTCACGGTTTTGGTGTCCTCTTCGGTTTAGATGCCGCGGGCCGACGTCACAGCAAGTGCGGCCTTCAGGCGCTGCTCCCGAAGCCGCGGTCTTTGCGTCTCGTGCCGCACCCTCAATGTCGGTCAATCCTCGTGCAGCATCCGAGGCGCGCTCGTCTCTGGCTTGTCTTTCTTTCTCGGTAGGCAAATTCCTACACTCCGATGTGCCAGCACAGTCGGCTGTCGCACCCAACCACGGTCGCCATATCGTATTCCAACAGAAAAAACCCGCCTCGACTGCCGCTGAGCGCGCGCATCCCCGCCTCTGGAACGCTTCAAATACTTTGCCGTTGTTAAAGGCACCTGCAGGAGCCAGGCATGAGAGTATTCCAACGAATTTTGCCGCTCGCCGTGTTCGCCTTGCAGCTTTTTGCCGTGCAGTCATTTGCTCAGACCGAGCAGCAAGATCTGCCGGGGCAAGGCGCATCATCGACAACCGAAGATGCCCAGGATGTCGGCGTCGACGTTTCGCTTGGCAGGCACGAAGTGAAACAGCAGATCGCAAGGGAGCTTGGAATCTCCGAGGTGGAAGTGCCTCTGGCAGTTCATGTGCCTATCGAGCTCGCCAAGCGGGTGTGCGAGAAAGAGGTATTCGACGCACGCGCCAATGTGAACCGAAGCTGCACCGCGACGAAATACATCCCGGAAATTGCCGAAGCAGCACGAAATCGTCCGCAAACCTCTGCCGTTCCGGAGCAATAGGCGAAGACGAATACTATGGGATACAGAAGGGGTGCTTGGCTACTCTGGTCGATCGACAAAGCGCCCCCCGAAAGTGTGGAGCTTGCGCGTAAGTTTTCAGGCAGCGTCGATACCGCTTGGCTTCCCCAGAGGATGAATCAGTTTGGGGCCGTATGCTTCGACAAAAGGCGCACACCAGATTGCGAAGGCAACCTTCGACCAGTAGAGGCGGACACTGCTTGTTAGCAGCATCTTGATGATCGCCAGACTGACGAGCTTCTCTGGTCAGCCTAGTAGCTTTTTGAGACTCCCCGCCCTTTTAGGTATACTTTCCCCTGACTGTCGACAATTGTTAGGGCGTCCTCAGCTGTGAGCGACCATCGCCCTTCCGCCCCGATCGGGAGACAGCGCAGATGGAAACCTCGTTCAAGAACGAACTGTTGCGGCGCCTGAGCGCACCGGATCTGACGTTGCTGCAGCCTCACCTCGAAGCCCGTCACTTGGGACTGAGGACGCACCTGGAGCAGACCTCGGTCCCGATTGACACCGTCGATTTCTTCGAGAGCGGTCTCGGGTTAATGGTGGCGAAGCTTCGGGCTGAGGTCGAGGCCGAGGTTGGCCTTATTGGCTTTGACGGTATGACCGGGGCAGCCCTGGTCATGGGTGAGGACCGGTCCCCACACGATTGCTTTGTTCAATTGAAGGCTGAAGCTATTGCTATAGACGCGCGTTGGCGGATCGTTCTTATGGGCAGCCCGAGGCGGAATACATCCGACTGATCGGGACGCCCCCGTTGCTCATGATGTCACCCGTGCTGCCCTCTCTCCCGTCGCTGACCACATTCGGGAGGTGGCGATTGGCACCTGTCAGGACGTTCTGGCAAGGGTTGTCCAACGGTATGAAACCGCAGTGTCGATCCAGGACAGGATCGTTGAACATTGCAAGGAGGTCGGATTAACACCGCAAGCAGATGAAGCTTTTTTGCAGGCCTTGTGGTTGTCGCTGGCGAAGGCCAGGACGGCCTTGGAGCGTGAGGTCCCCCCGGCACCGCTGCACCTGGCCGGCCGCTCTAGTCCTGGACAATTGCCGACCTCGTCGCTGGTCAGCATGCCAGAATGTCGATGGCGGAAGCCATGAGGACCCCGATTGAATGTTCTCATTCGTTTGTGATCGGGGGTGCAAGTCAATCCGGCTCCAGCGCATGTTGGCCTCAGGAACAAACCGCCGTCGCATCCGTTCAGCATCGCGAAGGACGACACGGCTGTCCACGGCCTTTCCGGTACTGCAAAGGAGACATGACATGCTCGGTCCGCAGAGGGGATTCGAAGACCATCTGAGGCTTCGCGCCGCTGGCGACATCGAGGAGGATCTTAGGTGCAACTATGCTGTGGACGTGGTCCTCTTGACCTCGAATTCGAATTTAGAGGCCATGATGCCGTCCGCCTGTCGTCCAAACGCCTGCGCGAGCAGCTGCCTCAAGGTGAGTTCAACTACATCGGAAAACAGGTCCGCGGCCCCTGTACACTGCTGATCTGGTCGGCAACTTCGTCCAGGTTCGACGCCATTGGGGGCACGAGAAGAGATCGGGAACCTTGATCAGGTGCGGGCAAAGGTCCGTTACGAAAAATGCGGCCGCAAGGACTCGATGACAGCGGAAACCCTTCAGGCAGACGATCCTCATTCCGGAACTTCCGCAATGGAGCGCAGCCGAGATGCTCAAGCCGCTGCTGGCGCGGCGGACTGAAATCAGCGGTCAACCCGACCGTCGCTCGCTGTTGGCTGCCGGTGTGCCGTCGCCGAAGGAACAACAAGAGACTGGTCCAGTTAGAGCCATGCATGCGTCGATAGAAATGAAAGAGGAGATGACAATGGCGACGAAAAAAAGCTCTCAGGGCAGCTCCAAGGGCTTGGAAGACCTTTTCTATGATGGTCTGAAAGACATCTACTACGCCGAACGCAAGATTCTGACGGCGCTCCGGAAAATGGCAAAGGGCGCGGAGTCCGAAGAGTTGAAGGCGGCGTTCGAAAAACATCGTGACGAGACAGAGGGTCAGATTGAGCGCCTGCAGCAAGTTTTCGACGCCTTTGGCAAGAGAGTCCAAGGGAAAACGTGCCCGGCGATCGACGGCATCATCGAAGAAGGACAAGAGATTTTGGAGGAGTTCGAGGAGGCTCCGGCATTGGACGCGGGTCTCGTGGCTGCAGCCCAGTCCGTCGAACATTATGAAATAGCGCGCTACGGGACTCTTGTCACATGGGCCGGCTTACTTGGTCTGAAAGACGCCGTCCCGCTACTCGAACAGACGCTCAAGGAAGAAAAAGCAACCGATGAGGCGCTCACCCGACTAGGCGAAGCAGGCGTCAACGAACGGGCGATGCAACAGGCCGCATAACTTCGGATCGAATCGACGCGATCGCGGCCCCGGCAGACGGGATTGGAGCTTGGTTGTATTCGCCAATCCTGGCACACGCGTATAGGCCGCCGAGCCGTCGACGTGGTTGGTAGCCGACCGGTTTCGACTAGCCACCGGAACTGACAATGGGGACTGCGAATGCGATCACTTGCGCACGTCTTGGGCGACAGGATGTTGGTATGAACGAGGATACCGCTCGTCGGCCCACGGCAGGCTCTTCCGGGTTCGACAGCTTTTTCATGGCTGGTTTCGAGTGTTCCTCCCACAGGCGCGCCGACGGGGCCCGTCTTGATCTGATCCGCGCGACCTCACATGACATCCATGCACATGGCGACTATCGCCGTTGTGCCGAGCTTGGGCTTCGCACGATCCGCGACGGCTTGCGCTGGCACCTGATTGAAACGGCGCCCGGAGTCTTCGACTGGTCGAGTTGGACGTCGGCGATCGAAGCAGCCCAGGCGGCCGGGGTGCAGATTATCTGGGATATCTTCCACTATGGCTCGCCAGACCATATCGACCAAGGTGGCCCGGGGTTTATCAAGGCCTACGTCCGTTTCGCCGCGGAAGCTGTTCGGGTTCATCGCTCCGCAACCGGGGTGGCTCCCCTGGTGTGCCCGATCAACGAGATTTCGTTTTTTGCATGGGCGGTGGAGGTCGGCTATTTCCCCCGCGTCGGGCCGAACAAGCGTGGATGGTTCAAACGACACCTTGTCAGGGCAGCGGTCGCCGGCGTGAGGGCCATGCGGGAGGCCGAACCCGGCTGCAGGTTCATCTGGGCTGAACCGCTGATCCATATTGCTCCTCGTGACCGTACTCACCCCGAGCGGCGGCGCGCCGAAAATGCTCGCCAGGGCCAATTCGAGGCGTATGACATGCTGATCGGGCGCGTGGAACCGGAGTTGGGCGGCAGCGAGGACGTTGTGGACGTCATCGGCCTCAACATCTATCCGCACAACCAATGGTACTTGAATGGCCCAACGATACCGATGGGGCACCACGAATACCGTGCACTTTCGGAAATGCTGGTCGAGGTCGCCGAGCGATACAAGAAGCCGATGTTCATCGCCGAGACCGGCGCCGAAGGTTCAGGCCGGCCAGCCTGGCTTCACTACGTTTGCGACGAAGTGCGCGACGCGACGAGCCTCGGTGCACCTGTTCAGGGTATATGCCTGTACCCGGTGACGGCCTACCCAGGTTGGGACAATTCGCGCCACGCCGAAGTCGGCTTGTTCTCCACCATTCATGCGGACGGCTCGCGCACTGTTCGCAAGCCACTTGCGGACGAGTTGGAGCGCCAGCGCCAATCGTTCTTGGCGTTTGAGGAACAACAAGCAAGCGCGCCTTAGGCTCGCTGATACGAACAGTGCGCGCTTTTCAGCTGCATCAACAGCACAGCATATCTAGAGCTGTTCGCCGAGAAGCCGAGAAACATGGGCCTCTTTGGCCGTGGGTCGCCCGACGCCGGTCAGGCCGGCGCATCATTCACTCGGCCGCCTCGCGCTGCGTCGGCGTGACGAGCATCCCGTTTGCTGGCAGGCGTGTCTGAATGCGCCCGAACGTAGCCAATGCCTGGCCGACCACCTGATCCATATTGTAATAGCGATATGTTGCAAGACGTCCGACGAACCAGACCTCCGGGCACGCCGCGGCCAAAGCTTCGTATCGTTTGTACAAAGCCTCGTTTTCGGCCCGCGGCACCGGGTAATAAGGATCTCCGACGTCGGTGGGGTATTCGTAGGTGAGGCTGGTCTTCGGACTCTGCTGACCGGTCAGATGCTTGTACTCGGTGATCCGTGTGTATTTTTCCGTCTGCGGATAGTTGACGACGGCGACCGGTTGAAACTGCTCGCAATCAAGTGTCGTGTGCTCAAAGCGCAGCGAACGGTAGGGCAAGCGACCAAGCTTCCAGTCGAAATACTCGTCGATCGGACCGGTGTAGATCATCTGCTGGAAGGGGATCTTGTCGCGAATTTCGCGGTAGTCGGTCTGCAGCATGATCTTGATCTTGGGACTATCCAGCATGCGCTGAAACATGCGCGTATACCCGCCTGCCGGCATGTTCTGGAAGCTGTCGCCAAAATACCGATCGTCGCGATCGGTCCGGGTCGGGACTCGCGCCGTCACTGACTTGCTCAACTGGGAAGGGTCGACACCCCACTGCTTCCTGGTGTAGCCGCGGAAGAATTTCTCGTAGAGCTCTCTGCCTACTGTGCTCACCACGACGTCCTCGGCGGTGCGGACTTCTTTGACCGTTTCGCGTCGGAAAGCGAAGAAGTCCTGCAGCTGCTCGGACGTCAATTCAAGGCCGTAGAGGCGGTTTATGGTGTCGAGATTAATCGGTATCGGCAGCAGCTTTCCATCGACAAGCGACAGCACGCGATGTTCGTAAGGCCGCCATTGCGTGAATTGCGACAGATAGTCCACGATCGATTGGGCGTTGGTGTGAAAGATGTGAGGCCCGTAACGGTGAATTAGTATTCCCGCCTCGTCGTAGCAGTCATAGGCATTGCCGCCGACGTGATTTCGTCGGTCTATGATCAGGACGCTTTCCTGCCGTTGCGATGCGATACGCTCGGCCAGCACACTGCCGGCGAAACCGGCCCCTACGATCAACCAGTCGAACACGCTCACGCCCTCCTCAGGAATGGGACGACGCTCTTCATCGCATGGGCGCGCTCGATGTGGGCAGCCATCGCGCTCCAGGTCTTCTCCCAGGACATGTCGGCGAGGTAGGCGTCGGCCTTCTTCACCAGGAAATCGCGGGGGTGGGCCAGGATCGAGCGAAGCTTGGCCTCGATGTCCTCCGCCTCGACAATCTCGACAAGGCCTTCGACGCCGTAGGTACGCACAACGTCGACGATCGCCGTGGACAACACCGGCAGTCCTGCCGCAAGAAACTCGGGAGTCTTGGTCGGGCTGATGTAGCGGGTCGCTTCGTTGAGCGCGAACGGCATCCAGCCGGCACTCCAATGCCTGAGATAGTTCGGCAGGTCTGCATAGGACTTGCCGCCCAGCCAATGCAGGTTGCCTGCCGTGGGAAGGCTCGCCCGATCGATCTTGACGACAGGGCCGAGCATGACAAAATGCACGTCTGGCATTGCCGCAGCCGCATGCGCGATAAGTTCAAGGTCGAGCCGTTCGTCGATGACCCCGAAGTACCCCACCCTCGGGTGAGGTATGTCGGCCTGATCGAATGGGTCTTCACCTGGCGCCCTAGCCTGATGGAAATGGGTAACGTCGATGCTGCTCGGGAAGGGAAAGATCGCCCGATGCAAGCTGCGCTTGGCCTCGTAGAGGCTCTGCCCGCCCGTGAAGACGACATCGGCACGTTGCAACAGCGCCTTTTCCAACTGCGTCAACTCTGCGGGAGCGTCTTTGAACGCGGAGAGTTCATCCATGCAGTCGTAGACGCAGACGTCACAGGCGAGATGATCGCTGAAGCGTAGCGCCATGGGCGTGTAATACCAGGTCGTCAATCGGTCATGCGGCGTGGAGGCGAGGATCTGATCGACGAACCTGCGCTGGATTGCGTCCGCCCTGGTCGCGGAAGTACCAACTGGGATCAGCGGGGTCACTATTCTGATCTTGGGGGTAATATTGTGCACCCGCATCGAAGGGTGGCGCCTCTCATCGAAGATCGGCTCTTCGAAGTAAATTAGCTGTTGCTGTTTTGACGCCAGGGTCAGAATGTGTTGTGGTCTCTGATATACGAAGTTCCATCGGAGGTGTGAAAAGCAAATTAAAATAGACGGTTGTACAGGGTTTTTTGGTGTTTTGGCCCGGCCCGCCGCCATTTCCATGTAGATTATCCTTCGATATAGTTACAAAATGCCTCGACTAACAAAAGTCAATCGAGGCAGCTTTGACATGAAGTTCGCAGCCTTCTATATAACTTCCATCCCGATAAGTTGTTCCATAGCTCCAAACTGTCTCGGGCGAGACCAGCCGTCCGCTCCACTTGCGACGGCTCGACAGAGAAGGGGCGAGCCGGCCGCCCCCATTCGATCCACATGATGAAGCCCCTCGCGTCAGGTCGGGCTCCCCAAATGTGGCCCTTTGCCACAGAGCGGTTCAAATCCTTCAATCGTTCAACAACCGTTCATCAGCGGAGCTATAAATACGCTTGGAATCGATTCATCTGAGTCGCGCCGGTGGTTCATTTGAATGGAGCCCGAGACGAATCGAGGGATGGCTGGCGAATGAAGATCGACTTTGAAACCAACGTCTTTCCATTGTTTCACCCGCAGGTTGTGGATGATCTGAAGGACCCTTGTCCGGTGTTCGATGGCACGCTCTGGCACGTCTTCGGCTCCAGCGGCACCGTCACAACCGAGAGCTGGAAAATCCTCCACGCCACAGCGCCGGATCTTTATGGACCCTGGACAGAGCACGAGGCGATCGTTTTGCCGGTAACCGGATCGGGCATTGCGGCGCCCGGCGTCATTCATGAGTGCGGCGTCTTCCACATGTTTATCCAGACCGAATTCATGAAGTCCGGCGGACGTTGCGAGCACGCGGTCTCCAATGACGGCTTTCATTGGGTGGTGCTCAATCCGGCGATATTGTCGCTGCCCGACACCGATGAGGACGGCATCTACGATCCCCACCCCGCAATCGTCGGAGGCAAGCGCTATATCGTCTATTCAGGCATGCCCAAATTCACCAGGGTGCCCCAGCCTGATGTCTATCTGGCGCGCAGCCAATCCGATTCCTGGTTCGGGCCATGGAAACGTCTCGGCAAGATACTCGATCATCTCGACGTGCCGCATCACAATGCGCGCGAACACCCGGATTACGAATGGGGGATCGAAGGCGCGCAGCTCGTCGAGCTGCCGGACGGTCGTGTGCTTCTTAACGCCACCTGCTTCCTCCCCGAAGGTCCGCGCGGCAGCCGGCAGCGCGTCTTCTTCGCCATCGCCAATGACGTCAAGGGTCCCTACGTTTCCGTTGGCCCCGTTCTCGACCCTGGTGAGCCCGGCGAGAATGGCCATTCGACCGTAATGATCGAAGGCCGGCAATTGACTTTGTTCTACCAGAGCAGGCGTGAGGCTACGAACCATCGCTGGCGGTTCGGGTTGGCTAAGTGTGACCTGGATCGGCATATACTTTCGAGAGTTGCCTAGATGGTAAGTTCCGGCATTTGCCGGAACGGAGGATAATCTGGCTGTTGGTTGGTGGGACGGATCCCTTTGTACTGGTGATTGAGGGTAGCAGGGGATTCGCAGCCAGTGGGCAAAGCTTGCGACGAGGGATCTATACACGTCAGGCAAGCCGGTCGCCTCATGGACGGCGGTGCCAGCTGCAAGCCTAGCCTAGCAATGAACTGTAACTGAGCGCAGCAACGCGGCCAGTCGATTCACGCGGTTTTGATCCTGAGCACAATGTCCTGATCGTAATTTCCAAAGCCCTTGCCGAAAATATTGATCCCGCCGGGGCGCTTGGCATCGTCCTTGACGCCGATACGGACGCGGATTGAATGATGGCTCTTCAGATCGAGTGCGGCGAGGCCGGTTTCGGAAATCCTGAGGCCGTCGACATAGGTGCCGTCATTGGCAATTCGCCAGTTCTTCAGCTTACCGTATTGCGAGCCCTTAAGCTTCCACCAGGTGGGCGTGAAGACGCCGCGCTTGTCGCCGAAATCCCCCGGCGACGTCCAGGTGCCGACATCGACGCCATTGATCGTCAGCGTGATGTCCGAGGGCCAATCGGCGCTGGTGCCCGGCACTTCCGAAGACAGCTCTATCGCAACTTCGAGTCCGGTGATCTCGGCATTGGCGAGCTTGGCATTGTTGGGGAACTGGTATTCGACAAAACCGCGCGTGAACCATAGCAGACCGGCCTTCATGCGGTCCGGATCGAGGAAAGTGTTGGGAACATCGAGCAGACCGATGATGCCGTCCGGCGAACAAAGGCCGCAGGGCGCGGTAACCTCGAAGCCGGTATAAAGCCCGATCGGCATCGACACTTCGATCGCGTCGTTCTTGACCGCACGATATTCGCTCTTGAACACGACGAGCACTTTTTCGGCGGTCGGATAGCAGATTTTCCGGTTGCCTTTCTTCGCTCTCTCGGTGCGGATCAGCCCCGCATCCTCCAGCACCTGGATGTTGGTCGAGACGGTCGACTGCGGAAGCGACAGCACGGCGGCGATTTCGTTGACATTCATCGGCCCCTTCTCATGCAGCAGTTTCAGCATCGAGATCCGCGCCGAGGAGGCAAGCCCCTTGAGCACGGCAATGCCTTCCTCAGGTTCGATCACCAGAAAATTGCGATTCATGAAATCGGCAGTCTATGCTCGTGACAGAGGTTATGGCTTCGCTCATTGCAACGGCGCTGACCGAAACGCCGAGCCGTTGATTTGGTTACATTAAGCCCTCGACCGTCAGTATGCATCGCAAGCCGTACCCGCAAGGATGGTGCGACATGTCTACTTTGTTCTCCGACCGCCAGCTCCTTGTAGTGCGGGGGTGCTTGTCAGTCCGTGGCCTCGATTTGCAGACGACTAGGTAGATGCTGGCAGCCACAAAGAGAGGCAGAAGCCGAACACGGAATTGGGGCCGTTCCCCTGGCCAAATCCCCAAGATACGGGACCTCGACGTCGATGTTAGCCGAACCGGCGCGGATGGACGCACAGGATGCGGTTCGCTGAAGTGCGTGCCGCCGTGAAGTAAATCATCGGATTCGCCACCCGATAGAGTCGGGACGGCGTTCTACCTATTGCTTTTGAGCATGATCTTTTCCGAAAATCACGATTCCACTTCTTCGGGATCCCGCCAGTGCCGGCCTACTTCATGCTGGCCGCGGCAGCGACCCTGTCCACCATGGCGAGAACAGCTAGCGGTGCGGTGTGGTGGACCATGTGGCCGGCCTGCGGGATGATATCGACAAAGGAACCAGGAATCTCCGATTGTAGTCTAAGAGCCTCGGCTTTCGCATCGAACAACCGGTCGCCGGCCCCGGCAATAATGCCGGCAGGCTCAACAGGGTGAAGCGGCCGCCGGCCAGCGCGTCGGCCAGCATCAATCCCGATTCGGCCGCGATCGACCGCAGCTGTGAGGCCGCTGGCGATGTCCTTTGCCGACGAAGCAAACCCTGCAGAGACGATGCCGGGGCGAACTACTTGCCCATGGCGAGCGGCCAGGTGAGCAGCACAAGCAGCGGCAGCAAAATGTGGGGGAAAACACCACCGGCGACAGGCAAGGCCGGCAGCCCGCCAGTGCAAGGCCCAGGCGCGGCGGCAAGAACGGACCGATGAAGACTCCCGATCGAATCGTCGTCCGATCGAGCTCATCGACTCGCCCGCCTGCCATCGAACCCAAATCTCAGGCGCTGAGCGGCCGAGTAGTAGATGCGACTTCGCTGCTTCATGGCTCACACTCCATCTTTCAGAAGAGCGTGTGTTGCTGCGATCAGTTGAATCCGCCACCCAAACCGAACGCGGCTGCTAGGCAGGCCGAAGCTTGTGCAAGTACAGCTGTGCGTCACAAGGCAAGTGAACTAAGAAGCTGCACGAACCGCGGGTGATCGCGAATGGCGTCGAAATGACTTCGTGACGGATTCGTTCCAATACGTTCTGACTCACGCTTCCTCCGACGGCTCTTTCCAGGTACCGCACCGCTTCCTCCACTTCCCCGAGCACGGAATGCATGCAAGCGGCGTTGTACTGCGTCACGAAGTCGTCCGGATCGATCGCCAGCGCTTTGGCCAGCCAGGAACGCGCCTTCTTCCGCTCACCGATATACGCGAGCGAGGGCGCCGCGATGCAGCGGTGCCGCATTTTCAGGATGGCGGCCAGTTGAGCGTTCGGCGCGCTCGAAACAGACCCTTGGTTCGCGAGCGGATGAAGGCGATCGCGCAGGAGCGTCCCCCCGTGTAGAGTTGCCACCCTGGATCTCGCCTTGGCCGGCTGCATTCCTGGCTGTGTCCCCTAGGATACATTGTCGAGCAGGGTCGACTTATCCAAGCCATGTGTCGGCTCAGGCGGCCATTCACCATTCGGCGTCATCTCGTTGACTGTCTCGGGTAGATCCCGCGCAATCCTTCTGATTAGCTCCTCGCGCGAAAGACCCGTCTGCATCGAAATGGACGTGAGTGTACCTTCGTCCATTGCCGCTTGGACGTCCCTTGGCTCAATCGGTTGGTTTGGCCCGCTGCCAACCCACGAGTCGACCTTCGATCCTGCCCCCACCTCCCTGAACCGGTCGAGGATCTCACCAAGGTCAGCCCTCGACACGCCATTCGTTATCTGAGCCAGAATTCTGCGTTGCGGGTCGTTTGGGTTAAGATACCCCGCTCCCGGAATCAATTCACAGAGCTTGTCGCGATTTTGGTATGCCAGAACGCCAAGCATCGCGATCGCCAATCTTCCCAGATTTGCCATTTGATCTCCTCCACGGTTTTGGCCGATGAGCGAATCGAAGCCAAGTCTTGGCGGATGACGACCCGTGTGGGCTCGAACAACTTCTTGCCGGTCGGCTCGCCGGCGGAGAGCACGCGTCCTTCGGGTTCTCGTTTTCATCTGACGTCTTCTCCTGACGCAGAATTTCGGGGCGCTTGGCCCGCAGTCGCCCTACGCCGATCGAACGCCCTAACCCGGCGCCTTCCGGGTTTGTTCCGCTTGTCAGAGTTTGTCGGCGACGATGGAGAGCGCGACCCGACGGGGTAACTCTACCGGGTCGAGAGACAGAGTCTGCCCAATTCGACCATATTTCAGAACGACGGCGGCTCGGTTAGCCTCAGCTACCTTGGACTGCCGCCGGCTCGCGCACGAATTTCAATTTCGGCGGGACGGCGAACACCCTGAACCGCTCAGCCAGGCTGTCAAGAGCTTGACGCATGCCCACTCCCGCGGCAGCCGCACCGTGTCCACTGATGACCATGTGCGGGTTCAGGGCAGCCAAGTGCTTCACGGATCTTTCCGCCGCATCCCAGTCCGGCGTGAAGTAGCGCGGCGGACCGTGCATCTCAAGATCCTGAACGGCGACCTCATAGACTGACTCCTGACCGGTGGTGATGAAAGCGTCCCCTACGATCAGCGAGCGGTCCTCCTCGCGCCAGAGCGAGATATGCCCAGGAGCGTGCCCGGGTGTGTGTAGCCATCGCCATCCGGGCATTCCGGGGATCGATCCGTCGGCAGGTAGGAGTTCCAAACGGTTGCCAAGATCAATTGGCCCCCGTGGAAAAAGCGGCGAAAGCAGCGCCATCAGTCCACCCCCGACCCAGGGATCCGGTGGCGGATAGGATGCGGTTCCGTCCAAATAGGGGCGCTCGAGTGGATGCGCGAAGACAGGCACGTCCCACCTATTCGCGAGGTCTAGAACCGTTCCCACATGGTCGAAATGGCCGTGGGTCAGGATGATCGCGGCCGGCCGTGCGTTCGTGCCAAACCGCTTTTCCGCGACCGCAAGAATGCTGCCGCGGGACGTCGGCAACCCGGTATCGATCAGCATCCAGTTCCGATCTCCGCTGCCCGGTGCGCCGAAGAACACGACATTGACGATTGCTAGGCGCAAATAGCCCAAGTCCGGTGCGATGCTCCAAGCGCCGTCGCCACGATCCTCGCGCCTGGCGTGGTCGATCTCGGAAAGTCGAATCTGAACGGTCATGTGATCCCGTGCCTCTCTTGTTGCTGAGCAGCCGCTCGAGTCGATCGGCGGCGGTGGTATATCGCCCCGAACTTGGCACGGCCCTCCTTGTTCCTCCTTCGCCACCCAGCTCCGGACAGTCCACCACAGGAACAAAGGCTCGACCAAATCGGTTCGGCATTACCCGGTCACGCCAGGACGAGCTGGACTGAGCAACGAAGATGGCGCGCGCCCCATTGGATGCGGTATTTCGCCAACGCGGTTCCCGGTCCTAACAAGGCGGCCGAGTTCGAAGCCGACTGCTGAAAGAAGACTTCGAATGAGCGAAGTGGGGCGTATGGACGAGCACCAGGTGGAGGCTCCGGTTCCGCAAGCTTCGCCTATGACTGGTCAAGTTGGGCGCCAATGGTCGAGGCGGCCCGATCGGCAGGTGTCCAGGTTATCTGGGACATCTTCCATTACGGATCTCCAGACCATGTCGATCAGGGATCGCTGCATTTCATCGATGCCTATGCCTCGTTCGCGGCAGAAGCCGTGAGGGTACAGCGTTCGATCGCGGGAACACCGCCTCTGTTGTGTCCCATCAACTAGATCTCCTTTTTCGCATGGGCTGTTGAGGTCGGCTATTTCCCGCGTGGGGCCGAACAAACGTGCTGGTTCAAGCGGCATCTCGTGAAGGCTGCCATCGCGGGTGTTCGTGCAATGCGGGAGATCGACCCCGCCTGCAGATTTGTCTGGGCCGAGCCCCTTATCCAAATCGCTCCTCGTGACCGGACCCGCAGCGAACGGGGTCGGGCCGAAAACGCCCGTCAGGGGCAGTTCGAAGCTTACGACATGTTGCTGGGCCGCGTCGAACCTGAGTTGGGCGGGAGCGAAGATGTTGTCGATTGTCGTGGGCCTGAATTTCTAGCCGCACAATCAATGGGAAATAAACGGGCCGACGATATCGATGGGACACCATGAGTACCGCGCTTTGTCGGAAATGTTGCTCGAGGTTGCTCATCGGTACGGTAAGCCGATGTTCATTGCCGAGACCGGCTCAGAGGGATCCGGCGGGCCGGCTTGGCTCCACTATGTATGCCGCGACGAGGTGCGTGCCGCTATGGGTGTCGGAGCATCGATTCGAGGGTATTTGCCTGTACCCGATAACGGCCTACCCAGGCTGGGACAATTCGCGTCATGCAGAGGTGGGGTTATTTTCGGCCATCCACCCGAATGGCACACGCCGCCTCCGTCAGCCCGTCGCGGACGAACTGGTGCATCAGCAAGATCTGTTCACGGCAAACCGGACGCGCTGATTGTGTTGCGACACACCGCAAGGGCGAGCACCGAAGACCAGGGCGAATTACGGTGTATTCCTCAGCCAAAATCGGCGCCACGCGATGCCAAGTGGCATGGGTGCGAGGAAGTGCAGCATCAGGAAGCGGTGGCCCCTTCCACCAACCCGCACTCTGAGCGTCGCTTCCGGAAGTTTGATCTGCTCCAGCGAGAAACCTTCAAACATGCAACTCCCTCCATTCGCAACATTTGCCAAATGTGTAAACGGAGAGGCAGTTCAATGTCGGCTTCCGCGGGATCTGAACTTGCCTTGTATTCCGCGAAGAGGTCGTGAGCCGAACGGCGGCTTTAACTGGTCCCTCGGCAATAACCGGACGGACAGCAAACGGCCCCCAAAAAGCCGCCAGGCGGCAACGCGCCTGATATCGCACCTTGTGATCAACTCTGCCGCTTCCTGTTAGCCGAAGTTGCAAGCGGCCCCGCTAACAATCGTGGTTGCGCCTTCAGGGCATCGTGGTTCAGACCGCTGGCGGATTAGAACTCATGTTGGCTTTGCGATCGGCTCATCGCTTGCCGACAATCGGTGACCTATATAAAGGGGCATGTCCACGCGCCGAAAAATCAATGCAACAGCGAAGCTGATTGGAGAGTGGCCTTTAACCCCGGCCGCAACGTTTGGATCGTCGGTCAGAGCGAGGGGTATTTTTCTCGAAATACGCGCCCGCCTTCCAACGGAGTTCAGGAAATTGCTCAATATCGAGTCCCGCGTGCTTACCCTGCGCCTGTCTGAGGGCGCCGAGAATGATGGGCAGGTGGTATTCGGGATCATATCCAAAGCACTGCAGAATATCGAAGACCTGCCCGTAATCCCCCGTGAAATCGAGGACATTCTGACGATCTCGACGGCCGAACGGCACCGCTGGCTGAAAGATGGTCGCTTGCAGAGCGCCGGGACGAAAACCGTGAAACTTCGCGGGCGGGCAAGGAACATCACCTTTCACGTGTTCGACCCGGAGCACGTGGAGGATGTGCTTGACCGCGACCTGGTTACGGTCTGGCGCGAACAGGACGCAGCGACAGCTGCAGAGAACAGGCGGCGAGCCGCGGGGAAGGCCGCTATGAAACGTGCTCAAAGAAGCGGTCGCGGAACTGCAGCTTCAACTGGCTACGGCCCCGACGAGAACGCGCACTCCAGTTTGCGCGGCTGGGAAGATTTTGAGAATGACGGACTCCTGCGCTGATAGGCCGGGCGCACAAGCAGTTTAGGACGTTTGCCTGCGCCGTGCGAGATGCGCAAGAAGGGCCGTCAAACGCATCGCGTTCAGGACCCGCTTCGCAGGAACACCGCCCTTGCGCGCCATCTCGACACCCCAATGCATGTGGTCGAGCTCGCGGATCGAATGAGCGTCCGGATTGATGCTGAAGATGCAGCCCTGATCGAGTGCCTTTTGATGCCAGCGCCAGTCGAGGTCGAGTCGCCACGGATGTGCGTTGATTTCGACAGCGACGCCGTGTTTCGCACACGCTTTGAGGACTTTTTCGACGTCGAGATCATAACCGGGCCGCCGCAACAGCTGGCGACCGGTCATGTGCCCGATGATTGTCGTCCGGGGATTTGCGATCGCCTCAATGATACGCTCCGTCTGTTCCTTCTTTGGCAACTTGAAGCGGCTGTGCACGCTCGCGACAACGAAATCGAACAGCTCCAGGATATCATTCGGGTAATCGAGCGAGCCATCCGCCAGGATGTCCGCCTCGATGCCCTTCAGTATGCGAAATTTTCCATTGTATGCCTTGTTCAGCCGGTCAGCTTCGCGGTGCTGTTCAGCAATCTCCTGCAACGAAAGGCCGCCTGCGTAGTGAGCGGACTGCGAATGATCGGCGACACCATAGTATTCGAAACCGCGCTTGCGCGTGGCTTCCGCCATTGCCTCAAGCGTTTCGGTGCCATCGGATGCGGTCGTGTGAGAATGCAGGATGCCATGCAGATCTTCATCCCGAATGAGGGCGGGTAGCTTCTGCTTTGCCGCTCGCTCAATCTCGTCCCTGCCTTCGCGCAATTCAGGCTCGATAAACTGCAAGTCCAGAGCTTGGTAGATTTCTTCTTCTGTCGCTGACGCGATCAGCTTTCTCCCGCGATGAAGCCCGTCGGCGTTTAGGGTGAACCCCTTGTCGGCCGCGAACGTCTTCAGTTGCTTGAGGTGGTCTGCCGAACCGGTTGCTTCGAGCAGGCTCGCGCCAAAGTGCTTCCTGTCCGTGACAACAAGCCTGAGGGTCGTATCCTCGATTCCAGTCGATTTTCTGGCCTGCGCTACCAGGGCGAAATCGGAAACGAGCTCGCAACCGCGCCGGAAGTCGCCTGCAATTTCGACGCGCGAAAAGTCTGGATGCTCTTGCTTCACCGATATGACCGCATGTTCGAGAAGAGCGGCGGCCTTGTGCAGGTGAAGTTGCGTTTCGCCGCTGCGCACGATGGCCAGGTTCTGCAGGAGCTTTGTCTGAAGCGCGGCGCCGAGGCCTTTGACTGGGCGTATGCGGTCTTCTCTTGCTGCGGCCTCGAGCTCCGCCAGCGAGTTCACGCCGAGCGCCTGATGAAGCTTCAGTATCTTATCAGGACGAAGCCCGGGTATGGCAAACAGCTCCATCACGCCCGCTGGAACATCCTCGCGCAGCTTCTCAAGGCTCGGGTGCGTGCCGGTTTGGTAAAGCTTGGTCACGATGTCTGCGATTGCGTCACCGATCCCCGGGATCTTGGTGAGGGCGCCGGCGGCAATGATCCGATCAAGCGGCTGCGACAGCGCCGTCAGACTGTCTGCCGCGCGCAAGTATGCCTTTGTGCGATAGGGATTGTCGCCGCGCATAGACGCCCGTTGTGCGTATTCCCTCAAAAGACTGGCGACGGTCCTCGGATTGATTTTTGCCATGGCTTCAGCCAAACGGAGGCCGATCTCCGCAGGTTCCAATCAGGCAAGGCCATGAGCGCCGCGTTGCCCTTTAAATCCCGGCTTTACTGCCTCTTCACGTACGCTACAGATTGGGCAAGGATTGGTCAGCGCGACCCCATCCAGCCAGAGCTTTGGAGGCTGCGCGTTTATTTAATTCAGGAGCATCGCCCACGTGGAAATGAGAGGGCGCATCTATTGTCTTCATCTCCGCCCACGTGATCGGTGCCGCGACAGGGGCGCCTGGACGTGATCTTGCGCTGTAGGGCATGATCGCGGTCGCCCCGCGCTGATTGCGTAGATAGTCCACAAAGATGCGACCCTTGCGGCGCGCCTTTGACAACACGGCCGTGAAATGGGCCGGATCGCTCCGGGCGACCGCCTGCGCCAGGCGAGACGCGAAGTCCTTCACCTCTGGCCACTCGGCGCCAGGGGTGAGCGGCGCGATGACGTGCACTCCTTTGCCTCCCGTCAGCATCGGGAAAGTCGTAAGTCCCAGCGATTTAAGGATAGCGCGGAACTGAAAGGCAGCGGCGCGGACGGCCTCAAAATCGAGGCCTTCATCGGGGTCGAGGTCGAACACGAGGCGGTCGGCCTTTTCGACATCCTCGATCCGAGCCCCCCATCCATGCAGCTCGATCGTTCCCATCTGGACGCAGGTCATCAGTCCGTCGGCATCGTCGACATAGAGATATGGTTCCTCGTGCCCGTCCTTCTCCGTGATGCCGACGTGGTGGACTTTGTCGCCAAAGCTGCCGGCGTCGTGTTTTTGGAAGAAGCACTTCTTCGCGCGGCCCTGTGGGCATCGAACCAGACTGATCGGCCGGCTGCCAACCCAAGGAAGCATGATCGCCGCGACCGCTGCGTAATGGTCGGCGAGCTGTCCCTTGGTGATGTTGGACTCCGGATAGATGACGCGGTCACGGTTACTTATCGCGATGGCGGTTGTCGCAGACGCGGCGAGATCGGCTGCATGACGTTCCGTCTCGAGCACGACCGCCTCCGGCTTCTTGTCTTCACGGAGACCAAGATAGCTCGGATGTCGTAACGTCCCTTCATTTGTCATTTCGGTGAAGGCAATCTCAGCGACCAGTTTCGGACGGAGCCAGTGTGCGCCGCGCACTTCGGCGCGTGGTGCGTCGACGGTGGCGGCCTTCTGCTCAAGCGGCGCCATGATCTTCAAGAGACGAAGAAGTTCAGCGGTATCGAAGCCGGTGCCGACTTTCCCGGCGTAACGCAGCTTGCCGCGGTCATGAACGCCAAGGATCAAGGACCGAAACGCGCGGACCTTGTCGGACGGCGTCCAGCCGACAATCACAAATTCCTGCCGCCTGATGCATTTGATCTTCAGCCAGCTTGCGCCGCGGGCCGCCACATAACTCGAATCCGCGAGCTTTGAGATGACGCCCTCAAGGCCGGCAGCGCAGAAGCGATCGAGCAGCTCTTCTCCGCGGCCGAGGATATGGTCGGAGTAACGAAGGACCGGATTTTTCGCAGGCAAGATCGCCTCCAGCTTCGCCTTGCGCTCAACAAGAGGAAGCTTTGTCAGATCTTCGCCGTCGAGCTGCAGCAGATCGAACGCATAAAAGTCGATAGTCGCCGGGGCACCCTTCAATGCATTTTGAAGCGCTTGGAAGTTAGATCTTCCTTCGGCATCGACAACCACGGCCTCGCCGTCAATCAGGGCGGAGCGCACCTTGAGCTTGCGAGCCTCGGAGAGGACCGAGGGAAAACGGCTAGACCAGTCCAGACCAGATCGTGTGTAGGCTCGCGCCTCGCCTCCGCCGACCGCAACGAGAATACGATAGCCGTCGTATTTCATTTCATGGATCCAACGATCGCCGGCAGGGACCGTGTCCACGAGCGTTGCGAGCTGGACCGGCCGGAAAGCGGGCGGCGCTAAAGTGACCTCGTCACGAGCGGGCGACTTCGCTTGACTAGCGCTCGACGCATTGATTGCCTTACGCGACGTTGGCTTGACCACCCTGACCTAAACCATACTCAGAGACGAAACAGCGTTATTTGCCGTCCAACGCGCGACTACTTCTTTAGTTTCGCTGGCGGCCGTGTTGAGCTTTTCGCGATCATTGCCGACCCGCTTGATTAGCGCCTCGGCCTGAGGCCGTGCTTCCTGCCTCCGGCCCTTCCATTCCCGATTTTCGCGCACAGCTCACAGGCAATAATCAAGAGCAGGAACGGGCCCTCAAATGCCGCCACAGCGTATCCGGTTTCTGCCATCGGCTTTAGAAGCCTGACATCCGGTTCCGGTCCCCTGTGCGTACGGTTTTGATCTTCTCGTCGAACCCTATGTTCGATTGATGATTACTCGACGTGCCCCATTGACGCCAACTACCTCGCCCAGAGCAGCTCCGATGCCAGTTTCAAGAAGTGCAAAATGGCCATAAATGCGCCGACCAGAGTGAATGCTCTCGTATCCGGGTCTATTTCGAGCAGCGCGGACTTGGTCAGCATTAGACAGCCTAACGGGTCCTTCCCAACATAGCCATGGGCACCGGCCTGCTACTCACGCAGCACCCTCTCCTCCTTGGCAGCAGCCTCGAAAGCCTGACGGACCTCTTCCGGAGTCACACGGTCCTGAAGGGCGTCGGCGCACAGTTGCACAGCCTTCCTCCACTTAGGTCCCATCTTGGTCCACTTCATGAGTTCCTCGGCGGCACCCTCGACGTTGTTGCACCCGTAGGACCCCAGGTCGGTCGGTCTTGACGTACACCGGAGGGGAGAACCAATGGGTTGCCACGACAACTCCTACTCAGGGGAGAGATACACGTTGGCCTCCTTAGCGGCAGCCTCAAAGGCCTTTCGTATTATGTGGGGGTCAATCGAATCGCCCTCCAAGGCTGACAGGCAGAGGGTCACCGCCTTATGCCAGCGAGGCCCTCGCCGGGTCCACATCTTGAGCTGCTCAAGGGCTTCCTTCGCATTGTTGCAGCCATGCCTGACACCGGTTTCAGTCTTCACGAACACCGGAGGGACGAACCAGATGGGCGCCATGATACCTCCTACTCAGGGGAGAGATACACGTTGGCCTCCTTGGCAGCCGCCTCAAAGGCTTCACGCACCTCATGGGGGACATCCTGCCCTCGAACGCGTCGACGCAGGATTGGACCGCCTTCGTCCACCTCGGGCCCTTTGTGTCCCATGCCAGGAGTTCCTCGGCGGCTCCCTCGACGTGGCTGACCCCATTGCGAATGCCCGGACGTTTCGTCTTCACGTAGACCGGGGGAGAGAACCAGAGAGGACCCATAAGAGGGAACTTAGAGCGGGAAGAGCCCGCCGACCAACCCCGCTTTAGCTGCAGCTAAGGGAACGATGTAGGCCCTCGCGGGTTTAGAGGCGGCAGCGGGATTACTTCGTGGATGTGCAGCCGCTGTGGGGGGGTCCGTCGCCTCTCATCTCCATGCTTGGCGGCGGGCTCCTTTCGCGAAGGCGGTGTTGGTCTGAGACACCTAGAACCTTATACCGCAATCCAATTTAGCTGGTTGTCATTGGGGGGAGTAATGTCCCCTCCTCTTTTGCAGCAGCCAGGAATGCCTTGCGGGCCTCCTCAGCTTCCATCTCGTCGAAAATCACGGCCATGCAAACGCGCACCGCGAGGTCCCACCAAGGGCCACGCTTGGTCCACTTCATCAACTCCTCGCCGGCTGCCTCGGCGTTGTTGACGTTGCGGATGATCCCGGGACGCTCGGTCTTGACGGGGATCGGAGGGTTGAACCAGTGGAGAGCCATGAATGGACCCCAGGCGGCTAGCGGGTTTCGTCTCTACTAACCGGCTCAGCGATGAGGACGATTACCGTTTGTTAGGCATGTCTGAGTCCGTGACGGGATGTTTCCAAAGGTTCATCGACGGTTATCTAAGCGGTCGGTACGAAGCCGGTATGCATCATCTTCCGGTGGGTGTCGCCCTGGTCATTTCGCTTGTTGTCGGTCTACTCGTTGCGACGATCGCGTAAAAGGACCAGTCGGAAATCTGCGGCATCCGATGGTTATTTGTCCTCGGCGAGAGCGTTAATGTGAGGACTGTCACGCCAAGGCCGGAATATTGAGAATGAATGACAGCATATGGGCGCGCGCCCATTGCGAGGTCACCGAAGTCGGCCGACAGCTACTCCCGGGCGTCGAAAGCCACGCAGAGGCCCATGGCAGTTGCTGCCTCGACGATTGCCTCGGTTAGTTCTTCGTCGGAGGCCACCAAATAAGGCGCAGTCTCCCGAGCTTCGCGTAATGCCGCTTTGATCGAGACCGTGTCGCGACGGTCCGCCCTGTTGAGGAGGCGGTTATTCGCGAAGATCGAACCCGACGAACAGGCCAAAGGCTGGGGCAACATTGACAATAAGCTCCACCAGCTCGCAGTCAGTTTCCGCCAGATGTGGCCGGTCTCGGCGCACCGCTGCAATAGTCTCTTTGACGGAGATGATTTGGCCGCGACGGGCTTGTAGGATCAGCTCGTGAACAAGGTGTTTGGCAGTCACTTTGTCGGGTCGGCAGTTCGTCCAAACGTTCATACAAGGCCTCCCACCTCAGCGAGAACCCAAGAGAACATTCATGATCCTCTGTCGAGAAAAATCAAGAAGAATGTTTGATAACTTCTGAGTGGGAATCAGGGGGACAAGCCACGAAGCGAGCCTCTATACTCTTTGACCTGACGCTCAGCCAGCCGGCTAGGGACCTTCTTCCGTCGGGCCCTGTTTGGCCCGATCAATAGCCGCAAGTAATGACTGTAGGGTTGGCGGCAGTTCTGGTTCGACCTCCAGATTTAAGAACGTTTGTACGTGATGACGATAGCCTTCGGAACGGATCAGTTTCCGAAACGCTTCGGAGACAGACTGATGGTCTGCTTTGTTGCTCGTTGTCATGTTCGGGAAGTCCGTCCCAATGAGCCGCAACTCGCCCGCAACGAATGGGTTCCATCAGGAGGTCGGAATATTTGGTAGAAATTTCTGAGCGGGAGATCGGCTAACTGGCTCGCGCGAAGACCCCCGTGCCCCCTTCGATCCGCCGAGCATTAATCCCCGCTGTTTGAACAGAAGATCGTGTCGATCTAGCGTCGGTGTTGCATATCGTGAATGTTGGAATGCTTCTGTCCAATGTTTGCTCACGCTGTGATGCCAACAGGGCAGGCTCTTGCGGCAGGGTGCCGCAAGGTCGCGACGATGAAACGCCGGCCCAATTCAACCTGGGCGACGCCCTTCAAAGCTGGGAGGATCCATCTTCACCAAGCGGTCTGCGGCCTCGACCGCAGTTCGTATCCTGCTGCACAGCGCGAGATTTTCCGCCAGCATTTCTTCAGTGCGTTGAAGCGCGAGCTCGATCCGGTGGATGCGCTGCCTGGCATTGGCAACTTCCGATGTCAAAAGATCGGCCGCCATCCCGTGGCCGTGGGGTTCCATAGTGTCCATGGGTTTCTAATACATGGGGGGCGATATCGTTCCCTGATGTCGGGCGAAACGGCGGGCCGCAGAAAAGCGCGACGGGCCGAATGACCAATGCGCGCCGTGTCAAAACAGCGCCGGCAACAGGCGAACGGCTTCGGCCGCTCTAGATCCCACGGGCAGAGGCGATCACGGTCCAGAGGGCCATTGATCTGTTCAGGTACGACTACAATGTAAGCGAAGACACACTCAGGCGGCTGGTGATCAAGCACCGTCTTCACAACCAGACAATGCCCGGTGCTCCGTGGAGAATAAGCGCTCCCGGTTTGGCTATGGCGCTCGCCGGCGATGATGACGCGCTTGCGCGGTTGAGGCGGGACGATCGCGAGCATCCGGACGTAACCCGGTATTTCAAGCGGCTCGGCATCCCGCGACCCTGACCTGTTATCAAAAGTTATGGTCGCGGCGACTGTCTAAAATAGACATTAAGTAGATGTCGCGGCCCGACAGGGCTCCACACAAGAGCGAACCGTTGCTGCCTTGCGCATCGCCCTCTAGGCCGCCGGCGTCGAGTTCATCCCGGAGAACGGCAGCCGCGCCGGCGTGAGGCTCCGCAAACCTTAGGCCGTAGACTCGTTACTGCGCAGCCACACACCTGCTTTTCGCCATCGGACGAAGCGGTTGCAACAGGTGGTGCGCGGGCCATAGCGCTGAGGCAGGTCGGCCATGGAGCACCGGAGCGCAGCACCCAGAAGATGCCGTTCAGCACGCGCCGATCATCAACACGTGGCACACCTCTTGGCTTGTTGGGTAGACGCTTTATTCCATTGCTGACCATTGTCCAAAAGCGCTGTTAACCAAATTTTCTCACCCGCCAATGCTTATTCGCGCGACTGAAGGGGTGAGGTGATCGATGTGTGATTCAAACATAAGCGCGTTTCCGCTGCATCGGCGGCGGAAGTTGGTCGAAGGGATCGCCCGGGTCCTGGAATCCAAGAACGGGAAGGACGCGAACGCCTTCTGGCGCAACACCGCCAAGGAAATTCTCGTTCAACTGTCCGAATCAGGAATTGCACCCGGGGTCGCCGAACAGGAAGTTGGAACGCTTCTTCATGCTGTCTTGGCCGATATCGCCACCCGCAGTGCTGCGAAACTTGCACAATAGCATCGGCTCACGATGAAGGATTGCCGCATAGAGACGCCCCGGGGCTCCACAAGCGTAGCACCACTGCATCCGTCAAACGCAGGTTTCTCACTGCGGATGAAAAGATAGGCGCGTTCGTCGAAATCATGCGCGCGAATGTGCTCTCGGGCGAGATACGGCTCCGCCTCGCCTGTCCGGCGGTCATCGACCAAATCGAGGTAGGCGATGCGGAAACCCGCATTCACGAAAGGCCGACGGACCTTTTCCACGAGCTGAACCCGCAAAACCAATGAGCCGCCGTTGAGTTCCACACTGCCAATTATGCGACTTTTGAAGCACAAAAGGCGAACATGTAGTGGCCGGCCTATGTGTTCTCGACGTCAACAGCACTGACTCACTTCGGCTATCGCCGGCTTGTGAATGACCGGAAGGGGGCCGTTTCCAGACCGTCCGGTTTCGGTAGTTGCGAGAAGCTGCCGTTCTGCAGCCGACCCCTTAGCGGACATGGGGAGCTACTTCGAACAAAGATGTAAGCTGCCCTCCCCCATGCCAATCCAATGGCAGTCCTTCGGGCTACCATTGCAGTTTGGTGTACCTTTCCTTCTATAGGCTCTAAGCGATTCCAAGAGGGGGATTTTTGCCTTTCCAGCTGCAGAACTAGCATCGTCAAAGCACGGCTCCCATAGTGCCGCATGACCAGCGCGATGCGCGACTGAAACACACGAACGGGACAGAATGTTGGACTTGTTTACTCCGCGATTCCGGGAAGAAAAGCTCCACAATTACTTTCGTCGCATCTCGGCCGACCCTCACTACGCGAAGGTCCAGCCTATCATTCAAAACTGGGCGACAGGCCTGCTGGATCGAAGGGGAGAGAGCCAGAAATTCATCAACGAATTTCAAACGACATTCAATTCCTCGATGTGGGAACTCTATTTGAACAGAGCGCTGACCGATTTGGGGTGCAGTGTCGACTTTTCAAAGTCAGCGCCGGATTTCTTCGTCCGAGGACCCGGAAACTACGAGTTCAACATAGAGGCTGTCGTCTCTGACCAGCCTCCGACCGCGAAGCAGAAGAAGACGTTCAACGAGCAAGATTTCAAAACCCGTGGTGCACTGAAGCTTGCTGGGAAGATCAGGGACAAGCTGGATCTTTACCGCGGAAGCAATGGAAAGAAGCACCCGTATTCCTCGATGAGCCACGTGTGCAGCCGGCCATTTGTCATTGCAATCGCCCCCTTCGATAGCGACCTCTCACTCACCCAAAACAACGAACTCATCAACATGGTCCTTTTTGGCTTGGCGCCGCCTTTGCTCGAAGGGCCAGACCTAGGAAAGCAAGACAAGATAACCTCTCTCCTGAAGCCTTCGGGTGCGCGAGTTGAGATGGGAATTTTCACGAACGATTCGTTCAAAGAGATCAGCGCCGTTTTCTTTTCTACGGTCGGGACCTTTGGAAAAGCGGTCGTTGAAGGTAAGATTGATAGGCTCGTCCGGTCGACCCGTTACAGGGTGATCGACAAGGACAGGATTGCGCCCGGTTCGGAGCTCTGGCAAGTCGGGACGCACCGGTTTCAGCTCGCCGCGCTGAACTACCTCCTCACGCAACGACGAGGAAGCGAGCATCAGATCGGCGGTGCAGATGTGCTTATTCAGCACTCATCGTTTCATCGTGAAACCCATCTCGATGGGTTTCAGGTCTATTTCAATCCGTTTGCAGAGGTACCGTTTGAGCCAGAATTCCCATGGCCCGCAGAAATCGCTCTCAACTATTACGACGTCGAAAGCGGTGAGCACATCCAAGCGCATCCTGACGGCGCGCTCGTTTCAAGGCAGGTTTATCAAATAACCCCCGAATACATTCGGCTTCTGCTCGGCAGTTATGGCTTTCTTTCATGATGGTTAGCCGGATTGGAGAGGCTTCAAGATCGATTCCTAAGTCCGCATCCTGAGTTCTGCGCTCAAGAGCGGACTGACAGCAACCTGAGGTGCCTTTTTGCGACTGTGTGACGATTGCTTTGAACTCCGGTCATCAACATCTGGTACCATTCTTGAAGTAGCAGCAAGTAGGGCGTCGAACGATCAAGTCTGTCGCCCGAAACCGAATTGGGTCCCCATTATGAAACAGGAGGCAACTACTGTGGCAGCGGGAACTGCCGCGAGCATCGAACTTGCGGATCTGATCCGACGAAACGTGGAGTCTATGGCCTTCCCGCCATCGGAAATAGAGGCGGCCACCTATGAGGAGGTGAGCGCGCTGCCGCGCGTAGTTGTTTCTCGGCCGCCCGTGGAAGAGCTTTTGGCGACTGGCTTCGTGCGTTATGACTGTCACCGAAATTGCGGTGAGCAAGCTGCCAATGACCCGGATGGCAAAAGCAGACAGGTCACTGGATGGTTGCCCCATGGTGAAGACCTGATCCTCCACTCGGTCGCCATTATTGAAAATGAATGGATCTGTCTGACGCCGCAGTTAGTGCCTGCGCCGAACAGGTTTGAGTTCATTCCTGACCCTCATCTTGAGTGGCGCAATGCAGATGGCGGCGCCACCCGGACAGCATTCCGTCATGGGAATGAGGTACCGAAAGCACTTCGCAGGGACCCAGGCCATCATATCCGTATGTGGGACGAATTCCAGGCTCTCGTCGCAAGGGGACATTCGGTGATCGAGGCCAGAGATTTCATGGCAACGTCCGCTTTTTAGGAAATCGAACGTCGATTCGGAATGTCCGGCATGCGGCGCTAACCTGCCCGTCACGGTTCGAGCGAGTTGATTGTTTTGATCAGAGCGGCCACCGGTGGGCGAATAGCGTCAGAGCCCTTCGAATCCTGGGATGCCGTAGGCGGTCGGATCCAACGTCGGATTGAACAGCCATGCCAGCATTGACATGTTGCAGCCGTTCATGGTCTTGACGTTACTTAGCAAATCGGGCTCCGCGGCTGGCGTTTCGTCGGCGGCTACACTCACCTTTCCCTCCGGCCATTTGCCGGTGAGGCGAAATTGCTCCATGACAGCTTTTGCTTCTTCTTCAAGGGTGCGCCAGTATCTCGGCTTTCCGTAGAGAAATGGACACGAGTCTGTTGATGCCGTGAGTCCCGCCATCTCGGCGACTTTGGCGTCGGACAGCCGCCAGCCCAGCGGCAAGCCCAAGTCGCCGATGGGCAGCTCGTGGGGAAAATACCCGCCATCGACGTGTATTCCTTGAACGTTGTCCGGGTCAGCCAGTCCGCCGAGCAACCGCCTGGCCCGACTCACGGCCAATTCGCCTCTGGTGGTCCGAGTGCTGATCATCGTTAACAGCGGGTCCAGAAGATAGGACTGCCGTGGATCTGCGTCCTTTAGGGACTCAAGGTCGTTCAGAGGCACTTTGGAGTTCAAACTCTTGATCGGCATGTAAACGAGAAAAACATTGAACTCGCAGCCCTTCCACTCAACTGTTTGGGTGAATGTCGGGATGACGTGTAAAGGACATTTGCAGAGGTTTGTTCCACTCACCTCGTAGGTGGCGTCTTCGCTCTTGGCGCAGTGCTCGGAGTCGAGGGAAAGCGCCTTTATCTGCTCGACCACTTCCATCGCCGTATCGGCCCCTGCGTTCTCGAAGTAGCCGCCGTCTCCGAGAATTCGATAATCGTCTTTGTCGACTCGCAGCCGCGCCGTCGACGTGAGCCACGGGAAGCGAGCGCTGGTTACGGCTGCCCGGTTCCCTTGGATGTCCTCGCCGCCCGTCATGGGGAAGAAAGCAGCTGTTTGGCCACCCAGGTCAGGCACGGATCCAATCACAAAGCGAAATCCCGAATTGGCGTCCGTTGCAACGAACACCTGGGCGGGACGAGCCTGATCTGGCCGCCATGACGCTGCTAACGGTTCGGAGATACGCGGATTGTCCGGGAGACTTGCAGCAATGGTGTTTGCCAGGACATCGCCCCCGTCCGGCGAAATATCGATGAACGGCACGAAGAAGTCAGCCACCTGCACAATGAGGAGGTTGGCCAAAACGGGGGACAGGAAATCATAAGACAGCACATCGGTATTCACAGCCGTGTTGGAAGAGCCGCATTTACGCAGCTCAGAATTAGGCGCCTCCGCTGATGCGAACAACAGGTTGCCGATGCCCCCGCCCGATATGCCAACCGACGCGAACAGGTGCTGCTGGAAGCTTGGACAAACGGTCTGCAGCTTGCTGAGCGCGAGATAGGAATGAGCTGCGGCATAGATGCCGCCACCCTCGGCGGAGCTGATAATGACCGGATAAGGTCGCTTTGCCTCTTTGTAGGCGTCCAGATCGCCGCGCATTGCCAACCACGGCACGACAGCAGTGGCCGCAAACCAGTCGGAGCTGGCGTCAGCCCCGGGCTCTTTGCCAGGCGTGAGCGGAATATCGTTGCTGCTCCCGAACACAATCGACGCTAAAAGGCAAGCTCCGAGGTATGCCGCTGTGGCCAAAGGCCATGACCATAGGATCGTTAGTGTGGCGCCAAGCAGTCCAAGTCCAATAGTCACGACTGCAATACCTAGAGCCTGAGGTGTCGAGATCGGGTCGAGCCTCACTACGAGGCACAAAAGCGCCCACATGACCAGAACGGTTACAAGCGACCATCTCCGGCTCAGTTCTGCAACGCGCTTTGCGCCATACCCCGCCAATCTTAGCCGGCCTAAGAGCATCATGGCTCCAATACATACAAAGATGCCGGGAACGACAATCACCCAAAACAGCCACGGCGAGGCGGCGTCAGTCTTTTCGATTAAGCGGGCAATTGCGTAAAAGGATACACTCCCGACGAGCAGATCGGCGAATCGTGAGCTTCGACCGAGATCGTCGACGAATGAGATGGCGAAGGCCACGGTTACATATACTGGCAAAGCAAAGAAGAATATCGAGGCATAGCGCTCGTCGCGCAGGTATATGCTGAAGATATGTAAAACCTGCGGTGGCGCTAGAAAATTGAAAAGAACATAAAATACAGATATGACAAAAAGCGGAATGCGCTGAAATAGATATCGTGTGAAAAGCGTCATCGTATGTCTCTAAAGAGAATTTCAGCGCAAGTCAGTGATGCACATTCAAGAGAATGGTATTACATCGCCAGAGAACCGCAAGTCCTCCCCGCATCGTCATCTTATGCGAAGCCGGACGCATCATCAATCTGAGGACTGCCTGCAGCCAGATCCTCGGCTTCGTCGTGATGTCTATCTCCATGCCCTCCATGAGGAGACCTTTGTGGACCACCTGTTGGGCCGGCCAATGAGCCATGACCGTACCGAGTACCGCGTGCCGGTGAACGCCGATATCCATGACGCAGAGGTCATTTTTCTTCGAGGAGTAGGATTTCGATATAAAATCCGCTTGGCGTGAGGGGGCCGGCGAACTTGGCATAGTCGGTACTGCCGCCGCCGTAGCCAACGCCATCCACCACGTGACCGGCAAGTCCGTGCGTGATCTGCCGGTCACGATCGACAAGCTGCGTAGCCTTCTCCAGTACGAGCATCCTGGCGCCGCCCGTTTGGCATTCAGATGCGAAGTGGCCGTGACTTAGTGCAATCGTGCCCAAGGTGGATCGCGAGAATGTCCGCTTTCTGGCTTTGGGCGAACCAACGTGAACGGCTGCGATCAGGCGCAAAGCTGCCACTCACCTATCGAAGAGCAAGAGGCCGCTTAGGGTCAGATCTTGCCGTTTGAGCTGGCCGCCGGAACGGGCACTGCGCCATCTCCGGACCTCCGGATCGCCATCAGGACTGAAGGGATTCTTCAAAGGCACGCATGCGGTGCCTCAAAGTCCGCTGATTGAGCTGCCGCATATGTCGAAGGTTGCGAAGGCAGGCCTCCGTCTCGCCGACACGGCTATCAAGAACGGTATCGAGTTCGATTTCAGCTATGAGGCGGATGCCAAGACGGGCACCCAGAAAATTGCCTTCAGGGTGACGCCCGCGGAGGCGCTGGAAGCGAAGAGGCGGGAGAAGGCGCGGCAACAGTTGCTTACCGGCCCGGAGACGGTGCGGCGGCTAACTGCTGCCGTTCCACAGGTCCAAATCGAAGACTTCACCAGAAGAGTGATTGCGCACGCCCCGTCTGGCAGCTCGTTCGACCAAATTGTGGTCGAGGCTTTCGTGCAGTTCATGAAAGATAACGGCAACGCTTACCAGTTGCTACAGCTCGCGTTGTCATTTGAGATGCAGGGCAGGTCGGACATCGGGCAGGTCATACGCCGACATATCGATGACGGACCGGGCAAAGTGAGCGTCAGCGTAGAGGACTAGGCTCAATCAAGCCTTTGGGGCAGCTGCGGGCTTCTCCGCTTCCTTTGCATCAGCGACAGCTGCCCGCTCTTTGGGCGTCGGGAAAATGGTCTGAAGCTCCTCGGGTGGTATCCGCTCTTTGCCCTTATCAAGGATGCCACTGGTACAGATCGTGATGAACCCGACTCCAAACTGCGAGGTGGAGATCATGAAGTCCCCCTTCTCCTTGTACCCGTAACGGTAACCGAACCGCCTGCCGTAATCCTTGATGTTGCCCCGGCCACCAACCTCTTTTTCAGGCAACATCCTATTCACGTAGTCGGTTAGCTGCGACGCGCGCGGATGGCTGCTGTGAACCGTTGCGGTCCAGATGTAGTGCTTCTTCGTAAGGAACTTGCCGCCCGTTTCCTTGTAGTAGATCGCACACGCCATCTTCCGCCCGATCCTCGTGGCCGCCGCAGGAAACTCTGCAGGCACACCAGCCAACGGCATGTTCGACAAATCGGCGTCCGCTGGCACATGAATCCCCATTTCAGCCAGTGCCGCCGCCTTGGCCTGATTGCTGAGCTTGGTGTTCAGGAGCGCGGCCGGATAGTTGTTCTTGATGCCATCCTGCAGCCGCCACATCGACCACAAGTCGTTGGTGAACAGGTCGGGGTTTCCCATCTGCATGTAGTAGCCGAATATCTGGTCCTCCCTCTTGGTCGAGCCGTTGCAGGCCTCACACGCGGGGAACTCAAAACCCTCCGGGAAGAACCCACGCGGGAAGCACGCCTGAGGCGGGATGTGGTCGACCGTGGACGACTTGGTCACGCCTCCACAAAGGCAGCACAGCGGGTTGTCCTCCAGCAGTTGCTGGTAGCGGCTCTTCTTTTGTTTGGCCTGTCCCATTATTTCAGCAGCCCATGCAGGAGGTCGTTCAGCTGGATGGTGCCATGTGCAAACCCGTCGGCGAGAGCATCGATTTCAGGAATCGAGAGCCGCGCGCTTTGCGCGATTAGCTGCTGTTCCGCTTGCTCGAAAGCCCCGCGTCCAACCTTGCTCAGGCCGATGCCGAACGACGGTCAGTCCGGACTGAACTATACCCGTTAGAGCATCCTTGTCAGGCCTAAGTTTAGCATGGCTCGGTTTCGGATAGGTTAGCAGGCGACATCTACCGGGCTAGGGAAGCGCGGAGATGTCGAGCGACCTGGCTAACGGCCCTTCCGCTGCGCAAACAATGGGACAATCGCAAGCGCAGCGTTCGAACCAGCGTCGGCCATAATGGCCAATATGCGCCGGATCTCGGGCCTGTCGCAGCCCGCGTGATCGGCCAACGGCTTCGCGAGCGCGGCGGCGCGGTCGCCAAGATCATCATATTGCCAGAATTTCGGATCGCGGCCATGCGCCTCGACAAGGCGGGCGAGCCATCGCGTATAGATGGAAGCTCGCTCGTCCAACGACATGCGTTCGACCACACGCAATGATAACCACGCCGCTCGGCGGAGATGAAGTGTCGATTGCTGCCAGGTGTCGATCCATTCCAGAAGATCTGCGAGATGTAGCCAACCGGGCGGAATTGGAGTCGACCAAGGGCCCACGAACCCTGCAGCCTCCACGCAATTGTCGAGTGAATCATAATTGGTTTGCCGAGATGGGACGGCCGTCGCCATGACCCATTCCGCCGCGGGCTTCCACGCGAACCAGAAGCGTGCGTCGGGCCTCCGCTCGCTGACCATTAGTTCGTGGGCGATCGCCTCCATATAGTTGCCGACGAGTTCCCGGCCGTGATCTCGTTCTTCAAACCGGGTCAGACTTTTCCAGATCGCCCCATCGCCGTGGAAGGCCGCAAAGCGCCCGACCTCGCTCGCCATCTTGTGGGCCCATTCGAAGGGATAGCGGCGGTCGTGCTGCCGCGGCTCCTCGTCTTCCGAATAGTCCCGTGTCCATTCGACGAGGCCCTTCAAATAGGTCGCGAAAGCGTCGCGCCCCGTTGCCTCGCTCGTAAGGCGACGCCAGTCGAGGCGGGCTAGAATTTCCGCCACGCGTCCCCAGTCGAGCACGACAGGCGAGATCAGCCGAACGCGGCGCGGCGGATGATACCATTTGCGACCGCGTACCCACTGAGACCGATAGGGTGCCGGCGGAAGGTCTGGAACTCGGTTTGCCGGACATGGCGTTGCAGCGCGTTTGATAATCTTCAATCGCCTCCTCGCCATGCGTCTCGCAGCCCTTTCTTCGCTGCCCTGAAACCAGAAATGGCCGATGTCGATCACGCATACATCCAGCGTGGCAAAGGTCACCCGGCGAGCAAAGTCCGGGTTTGCGTCCCAGAGAAGTCCATCGAGCACTGCCTTTTGAAGGCCATGCAGCCGATCGACGGCAAGTTCGAGGACACGCCGCTCGATGGCGTCGTTGCGCTGGCGGCAGGCATACGCGGCGAGCCCCCATGCTCCTATATCCTGAGGGTCGAAGCTGAGTAGCGCCTCATCAACAGTAAAGTGTTCTTCCGCTGGCGAGCGCCGATTCTGACAACCCGCCTCAAGCCGTTCGCGAGCCCATTCGAGCCTTGCATCGAGAAACGCCATGTCGGCCCTTGCGACGACAATTGCTGCTGCTCCAACAATGGCGAAGGAGGTCATCTTTCGGGCCAGTCCGAATCCGCCATCATCGGCATCCTCGGGCGGTTCGGCCATCACTTGATCAGCTAGTTCGATAGCCTCTTCGAGGGTCAAGCCTTCCTCGATACCACCTTTCTCGCGCGAGTGGACTGCCCACATCGCCAACCGATTTACCTGTCCCATTCTGCGGCGGTTTTCTTCTGCAGCCTCGATGACCTTGAGCTGCTCGGCCGGAGGATTGATATGGGCTTCGATACGCTGCTTGGCCTCATTGTAGCTGATCTCGACCTGATTCTGGTCGCTGTCGGAGAGGATGCGTGCGAACCGCTCCCCGTTCGCCGCGACCCATGATGAATCGGCCGGCTGTCGCTTATCTTCGGCGAGATCCT
This sequence comes from Mesorhizobium sp. M0184, assembly GCF_040322215.1. Lineage (NCBI taxonomy): Bacteria > Pseudomonadati > Pseudomonadota > Alphaproteobacteria > Hyphomicrobiales > Phyllobacteriaceae > Mesorhizobium > Mesorhizobium sp. M0184. The sequence goes on along the minus strand of NZ_JAMYSZ010000018.1, from coordinate 23,482 downwards.
CCAAACTCCACGTGCCACGCAAGGCGTCGAACTCGGCTTGGACTGTCTCGCCCGCCTTCAGGCGGAATGGAAGCATCAACGTGTGCGACATCGGCGACTGCGCCTTATGTCGCTCGAAGATCGCCTCGACCTGATCGAAGTGGTGATCACGCTCTGAGAAACTGTAGCTTATGCGATGCGCCGGTTGTTGGTCGTCGATATGCTTGCGAATGTCGTAGTTCCAGAACCGCGGCGTCCCGAGAAATGGCGCAGCGTGATCAATCGCACCCGGCGTGTTTACATGCGCCTTGAGGAGAGAAATACACAGACCCGCCGTCGCCACCAGACCGTTGGGCTGTAGAGCGAGCCTAATAAGGTCGCCGACATCCCGTCCGTTGGATGCTTGCCGATGCATCCATTCATCGAGCGCGAGATGCATCGAACCCAGGATATTTGATCCGAGTACGGCTCGGGACCAGCGGTAAACGGTCTCGTCACCCCAGAGAGCGATGGTATGCCCATCGATTTTGAGCGTCAGCGCAAGCGGTTGTTCCCCGTCGCGGCAGCGGGCGTACCAGCGCCAGAAGACCGAGGCTCGCCGTTCGATTCGATGGAAAAGATCCAGCGCCAACACTTCGTCGGCCTCGAACAACTCAAGGAAACCCGCGCGTGATGGGCCAGGCGGGTAGCAACTCTGACCGTCAGGGAGCCCCGAGCTATGAGCGTCGGAAAAACTAAATAGCTCACGCCCGAGGATCGACTGATCGTTACGCGAGCGGCGTCGCGGCGGCAGATAATGGCAGGCGCAAAGCTTGGCCCACGTGGCTGGAAACTTACCTGCCAGGAAACCAGGGGATTTCAGCAACTTGCGTCGCGGGCTGCCGAGGCGCCGATCATTAGCCAGACGCGCGAGATAGGCTTCGACACCGCGCGCGTCCGACTCAGCGCAGAATATCAGAGCCTGCCGAAGTTTCTCTTCGATTAGCTTCCAAGCGTCGCGGTCCGGCAAATCGATCCCGAAAGGCTCGCGTCTATCGCTCCAACCGAGCAGGTGACGGCATTCCTCGATCTCATCCAGCCAAGGGCGTACGATCTGTCCTATGGCCTGGCTATGGGCGTTCGGGAAGTTGAGCGTTGCTCGGCAGAAAACGCGCGCAGGTTCGGCAAGCTGAGGAACAAGACTCTTCGGCCAATTGGACCATTTCGGCAGCGACCAACGTAGAAATGGAACCCAGCTTCGCCACACCGGCTGCTTGCCATAGGTTGCGATCGCGTAGCGTTGGCTTTCGCTAAAATGGGCAAGGTGAGGAGAGTGTAGGAGCGTTTCGTCTAGCCTTGTCTCGGATACGAGGAGCGAGTCAAGAAGACGGCGGATCAGCCGGAAGTCATCGGCTTCGAGGGCGGAACCGAGATCGTCAAGGATTGCGCTAGAGGCTTCGGTATAGAGCGGCGCGACGAGCCAGGCCCGAGCCCAGGCAGGATCTATTGAGGTGTCGGCTTCGAGCGCCGCATACACTTCGCGCCAACGGACATAGTGGCCTTGCTCGAGACACAATTGTCCGAGGAGCCTAACCGCTCGAAGCCACCACAACGGCTCACCGCTGTCGCGCAAACGTTCGCCAAGCCGGTCGCAGTCGGGCAGCAGACCACGGGCGATGAGCCAATCCTCGTGTACGTCAAAAGCAAGCGTGATTGCGTCGGCACGAGGGTCTGAAAGCAGCGTGCCTTCGCTTATGAGGCAGAGCGCTCCTTCCGGATCGAAAACGGAGCTCCCAGGCGCGCGCGTCGGATTTTCGACAAGCCACCGCCCCATCTGCGACAGAGCCTTGGTCCGGCAAACGGTTAAGCGGGCATCATTCTGATCTGCATTAGCCCATTTTCCTGCTAAATCCATTTCGGTAATGCGCCCCTCGGGCGGTACGTCGAGTTTTAAAAGCTCGCGAAGAAGAAAGAGCCGCCGGTTCTGCTGGGCAAGATCATTCCGTCTGAGTAAAGATGCAAAGGCCGGGAACGCTTCCGCAACTGCTTCACAATCCTCCTCTTCTATCGCATCGACCGGAAGGCTCGCCGACTTGCTGATCCCCGCGTCATCGAGAGCGGCGAGCACCAAGTCCCGGTCTTGATATGCGCGAGCGGAAGTAATCATCCGCCAATTGCCGGCATCCAGATAACGTGCCGCGAGCGCCAGCAGGTCGGTCACGACCCCGCGCCGCTCCGAGAGCAGGAGTCGGTCGGCCCCGTCGATCAGGACCAGCAAATTGCCACCGCGTCCGAGGCGCTCGAACAGCTTTGTAGGTGTCTCGCCGATCCCGAGTTGCACCAGGTATTCGGCGAGCGAGCCTGCCCGAACCCTATTGTCTTTCAGAACAAAAAGCGGACCCAAATGCTCAAGTGCCAGGCGCTTCAGGATAGCCGATTTGCCACCTCCGCCCTCACCTGTGACGCGGACGATATTATGCTCAGCAAGATAGACCGACGCGCGCGCAACGAGATGCGACCGGGGCAGTTGGAGACTTTCACTGCCGCGGCGCAAGCGGTCCTCGATTGACCCCAAGGCGGCCTCGGCGGCCTCAGCCACACGCTCGAGATCAGCCGCGCCTGCCGCAAGCTCAGGGTAAAATTGGCGGATGACCGATGGATGCTTTGCCAGCAAGGCTTTGAGAGCGCCCCAGCCAAGAATATCTACCTCGAACTTGCCGACGGCAACCCGATCCGCGGAGACAGTGCGGGCGTGCTCCTGGAGATCCGCATCGACCTCGGCAGTCGTCGCAAAATACCATTTCCCGAGTGGTGGTGCGAACGCCTCTGCTTTGCCGAGCTCGATATCGAACTCGGCCTTAGTTGGCTTTCCGCCAAAGCCTTGGTCCTTGCCTTTGCACTGAACACCGAAGTATGTACCCGGCTTCCATTCGGGCGAGCCGTATACGTCGACGCCGTGCTGCGGTTGGCCGATCCGGCCGTTCTTCTGCGCGGTTGGATCCCTCCATACTTCCGCGAACAAGGCGCAAGACAGGTCCTCGAAGGTTTGCCACTTGCTCGGCGCATTGATCTGTGAGTCGAGAATATCCACGAGCTCAGCCTTGGCACAGCGAAAGATAGCCAGCAATTATGCGGGCGGAGCAATATCTACCCCAGCGCAAGATATTTCGCTTCCATTTTCACATTGGCCGGCGCGAACGCTAATCTGCAATCCGACTCACCCTCCGCTGGCCGAGCTGTTTGAGCCGATGCTTGATGTCCCGCGATTTCGCCTTGCGCGCCGATCGCGTAGGAGGACCTACTCAGCTTCTCCCATCCAGACGCGCGACCGATGCCTGTGGGTCGCCCGCAGCCGCTTCCACCCGCAACTCGAGCTCATGCGCCTCGGCGACGCCAACCCCGATCAGATTGCCCAGCGCGCGGTCGATCCGGCCCCGCGCGGGATGCGCCTGGATCAGCAGGCTCGGTTGTTCGGCGAACACGGCATCGAACCAGCGCACGACGCGACCACCGATGCCAGCGGTGATCCACAGGCCCGCCGCGCGGGTGCGATCGAACCAGGCCTCCACTGCATCGAGGACAAAGTCGAGGTGTCGCGCCCGGGGCGCAACGAGGAGCAGCTTCATAGTGCAAAGCGCCACGAACACCGTCGGCCCGCCCCTCAGCAGGGGGCGCATTGTGGCTAGCAGCGGGTCGATGCGGTCGAAGAGAAATGGCGGGAGATAGCTATGCGTCCCGTTAAATGGATCGTGGGTATTGAGGAGCATCTTCGCGATGATGCCGCCACTTTCTATGTCGATCCGCGAGCTGGCCGGATCGCCGGCATATTCCCACCGCCTGAGCGCGATCACCCGCTCCACCAGCTTGGCGCGCAGATCGGCAGGCCGAGAAGCGGTACGTTGGAGATCATTGAAATAGAGCGCGTCGGCCGCATGCATGACCGTCTGCGCGACCTCGCAGAAGGGCTCGTCTGGCAAATCGGTCACGAGCTTCAGATCGGAATCGAACGACATAGGCGTTCCGTCGAGTAGCCGCTCGGCGAACAGCGCATAATAGTGCAGGTTCCAGTCGTGGGGATCGCGGTCGATCTCGGTATCAACCGACAGCCCCAACCCGTTCATCCGCGCGGTCCAGTCAGCATAGGCCGCGACCACCTCCTGCCGCCAGCCGATCGATCCCTTAGGCGCGGCCTGCATCATCGCCAGCCACTGCGCCGCAGCCGCGCTGTCGACGTGGACGATCTCAATCGCCTCGTCTTCGTCGAACTGTGCCGGTGGGACTGGTCTAGGAACGCGAATACGCGAGCCGCGACGCAGATGTGGACGCTCCTTGGGCCATGTCGGCCACGCAGATTCGGCGCCGCCATCCAGCCAGGCGACCTCGGCTGCGACCGCTGCATCGATTGCCGCGGCCCGCTCTGCTTCGAAACGCGCATGCTCGGCGTCGTCCTCCTCCTGATAGCTCTTCCAGCGCCAGGTCGTGCTTGCGAAGGCTACGCGCATCGCCGCTTTGAAGAGCCTGGGCTCGATCTCGAGGATCCGCGCAAGGCCGGCGGAAAATGCCGGCGCGGCGCTGCGGTCCTTGCGGGTCGCGAGCCGGATCAGCGCATCTCGGTCCGCTTTGCTCCCCTTGCGCCCCCAGAGATGGATCAGCGCAAGCGTCGCGATCGCCGGGCGGTTGAAGCGCAGCGCAAGCTGCGAACCACCCCCGCGATCGGACTGCTCTTCCAACGCGATCGAGATGACCTGACGAACCCATTTCTCGTGCGTCACGAGCAGATCGTCATCCCCATCGCGTGCTACCAGCAGGGCAGTCGTGACCAGCCTCGTCGAGCGCGATTTGAGAGCATCGGTATCACTGTCGTCGGGAAGATCGCCCTCCGCATACTCGACCGCATCGCGTGCCGTTGAGGCGTTGGCGTGTTCGCCTTCTCCGCCCATAGCCAGACTGACGCGCGCCTCGATTTCGCTAGATCGAAGGAACTCGCCCCGCGTTTTCTCCATCGCCGCAAGATGGGCGGCCTCATCCGCCGGCGGCTGATAGGCCAGCTTCCCCTCCCCGATGTCTGTCCAGTTCGACCGTTGAAGCATGTTGTTGGCACAGCGGGCGATGAACCGCGTATCGCCCCAGTTCGAATAAGGCTCATAGGGCTCCAAGTTCTCGATCGCGGCGCCCAGTTGCTCACGCAGACGGTTCGCAATGGTGTCGTCGCCCATATAATTGGGGACGATGTCAAGCAAGGACGCACCCCGTGACGGGCGGGCTTTCAAGTCGGCGAGTTTGACCTTTCCATCCGGCTCTTTCCCAATAGGGAAATCAATTCCCGACCCGATTTGATCATGGGTCTGCCGCGCGCGGTCGGCAGACAGCAGCACAGGGGCTGCGATAAACGGCGCGAGAACGTCACGACCGACACTGAAATGCGACAGCAGTACGTCGATTGCGACCAGCAGATAGGCCGCACAGCTGCCTTCGGGTCCAAGGATGTCGGTGAGCACTTCATCGACGGGTACACCGTCGTCGAGGCGCTGCTGGCTCCACGCCTCGAGGGCCTTCAGTCCGGAGGCCGCGGAATATTCGTGGCTCTGGTCGCGAGACCACAAGTAGCTCGAAGTCCAGGGAAAGAAGCGCGGGCCATGGCCGAGATCGACGGTGTAGCCGTCGTCTTCCGGGGCAAACCCGTCGGTGTTGAACGCTATCGCTTCCGCAACCAGCGTCCGAATCAGCCTCAACCCTTCAGCAGCGCCGGACTCCAACAGATCGAGGAATGGCGGCTGCGCCGGCGAGGCCGGCAGATAGTCGCTGTCGGCGAAGGTGAAGGCTCGCTCCATCGAGCGGTCATGGCGGCCGCGCCGCTCCCGCTTGTCAATGAGGCTCGACAGTATGAGGTCCGTAAGCTCGGCCGGCGCAACCGGCGCGATCACCTTGGAAAACGGCCGGATCGCCTTGACCTTGTAGCTGTCCCCCTCGGCGCCGAGCTCCCTTAAATAAGTCTTCAGTTGATCGGGCGCGAATTCGCCAAGCAAGACCGCAATCAGGCGCAACTGCTCTATCGTGCTACGCGACGCGTCGCTCGCCGCCCGGCCGAGGCTTCGCTCTCCGGGGATCGTCACCTCGGCGTCGCGAACATCAAGCTGACGCAGCCAGCCAAACAGCATGATGGCCGTCTGCTCGGCGAACGGTCGAAGGTGCTTGAGGAAATAGACCTGTATTTGGACCAGCTCGACCACCGCGCCGATCGCCGACATTGGAATCTCAGCAGCATGCGCCACCACCCAGCGCAGGACCAGAACTGCCGACCCGGTATTATTTGTACGATACGAGCGCGGCAGATTGACCTTGGAGCCGTCCGGCATCGTCATCAAGTCTGCCGTCGCCACGGTCTCGGCCGCCGCGATCGCCGTGCACAATTCGATAAGGCGAGCTGCGTCGTCTGCCAATAGACCAGCGCTGCACTTTTCGAGCAATTCGAAGCCGGCCTCCGACCGCGGCAAGGCGAGGATGGCTTGGCGCCGCCATGATCCGTGCGCCCCTCGCGGAGACAGATGAGCGATCAGATCGGTCCAGGCGCTGCAATCTGCCCCCGTCTCGAGCGCGAGACGTGCGGCGAACTCGATACCGCGCGCCACACGCGGCGATACCGGCACAGTCAGATCGAGTGCGGCCAGACGGCTCGGATTCTCTGCGATGTAGTTCCCGATCGCCCAGTCGCGCAGCACGTCGTGATAGAAGTTTAGCCGGTCGCGGCGCACTTCCTTGAGCGTCAGTGCCTCAAGCAGATGCGTCCGAGCAGAAGAATCCTCGGTCAGCTCGACCCCGTCTTCTCCCTTTATGGCACTCGCCGCGAGCGCTGCCAGCAGCCGCTGCGCGGCGCGCACCTCCGCAGCCGACGCGCCGTCCGCTCTCTTCCACCACGAATCGGCCATTGCTGCTTCGGTCCGAACCTCGGTCGCGCTCGGCACCTTCAGCAACCGGGATAGCCGATAGAGATTACGAGCAAGACCGGCGGCGGGATGTTGGGGGGCAAGCAACAGCCGAAGATCCGGCGCCTGATTAACTAGAATCGCGACTTCATCGTCCGACAAGGGGCCGACGGGTACCGGCTGCACGCCGCCCAGGGCGGCAACGATCTCTTCGTCGAGCCAAGGTTCGATATCGACATGGCCGGCAGTGCGCGTGGTAGCGATTACTGTAAAACCCGGAATCGTGCTCGCCGCGCGCATGAGCTCGATGATGGTGCGTTGGCGGCCTCGATCGTCGAACATATCAATGCCGTCGACGAACAGCATCGCGGCGCCGCTAGCGGCCAGATCGGTCAGGAATTCGCCCGCCGAACCCGGAATACCGAGCGCGTTAGAGAACGGTAGCCAGCCGCCTGCCGGCGTCGAGTCGCAGTCAAGCACGATGATCGGCGCTTGGCGCGCCACGCGCTCGGCGACGTGCCGAAGCACCCAGGACTTACCGACACCGGAATCGCCACGGATTTCGATGAACCGATGCGCTTCGGACGCGTCATCCACCGCAGCGACAGCTTCCAATCGTGGCAAGGTCACACCCGCCACGCTCGTCCCGATATGGGAAAGCGTATTCCGCGCGAGTTCGGCTAGCTTGGCGCGTGCCAGCCCATAATCGCGGTCGCCGGCAAGCCGGAACCCTGCCTCGGCGAGATCGGCCCTGAGGCTATCTCGATCAATTTTACCGCCAGTGGTTCCGGTCTTGATCGACAGGTCGGTCAGCCGGCTCCATAGCGCCTCGGCACGGGCGACATCCTCGTCTGCCAGCGCCACCCGCGCGAGCGCCAGACCATGGGCCCGGGCAATCGGCGCCATCGCTTCGAAATCGAACTCGAGGATGAGCATTCGCCGCAAAAGCAACCAGATCGCCTGGTCATTGTCAGCGATACCGCCGGCGATCAAATGCTTTCGCGTCGTCGCGACGAAGTCGCGCATGTCCTTGCTCGCGACGCCCTTGGCGTCGATGCGGTTGAAGAACGCTGTTGCGCTATCCGCAGTTCGCGCCCATTTGAGCACATCCTGATAGGCGCCCGAAATCTTGCGGCTGGTCCGTTGGGTCGCGATGCCGAGAAGATGCCGGTCCTCCGGGACAGAACCCACCGTGCTCAGCGCAATTTGCGACGCGACGTCCTGATAGACGCTATCGCCAGGCGAGAAGGTAATATCCCGCTTCGACTGGATTTCGAGGATGAAGTCGCCCGCCGATCCCACGCCCGAAACTATCAGGTCATCGAGCTTGAATCCCTGCTCCGTGCCCTGGAACCGAATGCTGACGACCCGGGCGTCAGGCAAGCCCGGTGCCCGATTGCCCGTCAGCAGCGCAAGCAGATATAGCGCGCCGAGCTCACCTTCGATATAGGCACCGGCTGGCCCCCGCGATGCTGGGCTCGAACCGCGCGCGATTTCGGAGCTGGACTCCTGTTCCACCATTGAGATGATTTGCAGGGAGTCGTCCTCCCGATCAAGTGGGCACAACACTTTGTTCTAGTTCACCTGAACGGTCGGCAGGTTCTGACTTCGCTGAAAACAGGTGAGAATGGCCGAGGCGCTTTGCAGCCGGCTGCCTTGCTGCCCGGAAGTGGACTTCTTTCTGGTTCCGAATTGGAAATAGCGGACTCTGAGGTCGCCACGAGCCTTATCTTACATGACCCGTGACGGGCAGCGAAGGCTTGAACCAGCACAAACCAGACCTGACCAAGTGCGCTCTATTTATTCCATCTGGGTCCAGACATCGAACCCATCTTAGCCGAGCTGCACACAACTGTGCTCGCGGCGCGTCAACGATCCTTGTCCGATCTGGCCGCGTTCTCTCGGTCCTTGAGAAGTCGCGTACGGAGCTGGCGGGCCTCGACGACAAACTCATAGGGGAGCGTCTCAAAGACGCCCTTGAGGCTGACCGGATCGTTGCGCGCCCAGAGATAATAAGGATCGACGATTTCCATGATTTTTACCAAGCGAGCCCATTGGATAGGTTTCGGCGAATCGAGCAGCCGATCGCGATGCAATAACGCGGCCGTTTCAAGGTGACGTTGACGGAGCGCCACGCGGGCGGCATCGCTTACGGCCGGCAGAGTTTCGGCTGCGAGTTGATCAAGCCAAGGTACCATCACAGCCGAAGGGATGACGGTGGCTACCTGAGCCGCCAAGACTCGGTCCTTTGAGCGCTGCGAGTTCGCCAGCGGGGCGAGTAGCGCTGCCAGCCTATCGCCCCCCAGATGCAGCCGAAGACGCCGCTCGAGTTCCAATCGAAGGGAAGGCTTTGCGTCTCGGTAGCGGAGTAGGAGTTCCGAGCCGGCGCGATCTGGGTCGATCTCAAGCATCAGGTCGGCCGAAGCTGGTACCTCGTGGCGAGTGAGCAAGCGCTGCGCGGCGAAATAGGCTTCGTCCGGATCCTCATTCCGCAAATAGCGAATGGCCGCGATCGCGTTCCCGCGGTCAAACCCCGAGTGGCGGTAAGCCGCGCGCAGCAGCTCGTCTCGAGCCCGGCTGTCGCCCGCCTCGGCCAGCAGTCGCATAAGCCCTCCGTCAACGATCAGGTGCCCGTTGGTCCGCGAGCGCCGCAAGAAGCTGACGACCGCAGCCCTGCCCTCGGGGTGGTCGATGAGCGGGCGCAGGTAACCTTGGCCCGACCATGATGAACTCCCTATGTCCTGCTCCGAGAGCCAGTCAATAACGGCGCGCCGGGCATCTTCGTCTCCGTGTTCGCCGAGGTAGGTAGCGACGAGGTGTGCCTCCTGGTGGATCTGCCCGGCAATCATCTCGCGCGCCAGCGGAAGCACTCTGGGCGTGTAGAAGCCCAGCGCCCGAAACGACGCCAGTATCCTGATTCTGATTTGGCGGGAGGTCCCTGGTTCCAGGAAGGTTGCGACTAGGCGGGACGCATCCTCCGCGGCTCGTAGGAAGCCAGTCAGAGCTGCGGCAGTGTCGAGAGATTGTGCGTCGCCAGCTGCGAGAAGGTTCGTGATGCGGAGGCGGAGCGCCGAGGTGTCCCGGCCGTTCGACGAGCGCATCTCCGCAGCATTCAAATAGATGGGGGAGCCGGTTCGAACCATGCTTTGGATGTGCGCGTCGCAACCGTGTACGGCGAGCGCTTCCATGTACAGGACCTGGCCAACGGACTGGGCGTCGGGGTCCACCAGGGCTGCCGACAGCGACCTCGTGACGGCGTGTGCCTCAGACCAGCGGGCGGCGATAAAGCCATCCTGGCGACCAAAGGTATTGGGTCTTGCGAGCTCGGCCACCACCAAGTCATCGAACCCCGGCCCAGCGATCATCGCCAGAATGCGTTCGCAATGGCCGCCGGTCACATCGCGCGTCATATCGATGCGGCCGCGACGCCGTGCAGCGAACGTCAGCAATTCGGCCTCGAGCGCCGTGCCGGCACGACTTCTCAGTCTGTCGAATTGCCAAGGTTCACAGAGGCGAGGAAGGAAGTCCAAGGGGTGATGCAGTCGCCCCTCCTCTCGGTTGGGATTTCCGGTCCCGTTGAAGACACGGAGCCTTTCGGTGAAAGCGTCGAGAACTTCGTCGAGCGTTTCGGCATTCATCGCCTCGGGTCTGTTGCGGTAATAGAAGATGAGCTCGGTCGGTGGATCGTCGCTCCTGCTCGCACGCATGCGGATCGCGTCAGCGAGGCCCTTTGGATCGGCCGCTGCCAGTAAGTCGAACCACCAATTGGAGGCTTTCCAGCCGTAGAGGTCGCTGCCCTCCGCCAGCTGCCGCATGGCATCGCTTGGCGCTAGCCGTGCGCGGCTTCGCAAGATGCGCTCTGGCATCCACTCCTGCGCACCGGTCCCGGCTGCGTCAAGTACCGTACTCAAGGACGTTTCGCGGAAATGGCCTATTGCCTCTACGAGCGCTGCGCTCGAGGACGTCATTAGGGCCACCAACCGCTCGCGATGCCTGTTCCAAATCGCTGACGCCGTATCTCCGTCAACCGATTTCTCATCCTTGAGCCGCCACAACAGCTGGTCGATCGCCGTCACGTCCGTTTCGGCGGCCAGCTTCTTGTCGAGCCACTCCGGGGCTGCGGCAACGGCGATGCGCAGCGCATCGGAACTCAACTCCCGCCGGATAATCGCGAGCGACCGTACCTCGACATCCGATGTGGTTGCGGCCTCGTCGTAGGCGGCCGTGCGCGCAAGGTGCTCGCCCCAGATCGAGTCAAGCGCTCTCGGAGCCGGCACCATGCGGGCCGCCCGCACTCCAATGTCGACGATGCGCTCGACGCCCGACGTGATCTGGCGCTCGATCAGGTCCTCGACGGGCTGGGCATCCGCGACTGCGATGCTGGCGAGGGCGAATGGAAGATTCCTCAGGATTTCCGTATCACCCTCTTCACCGAGCTCGTGGGCGGCGAGATATTCCAGGGCGGGAAGGATGCGCGGGCCCAGGCTGCCGAAGCCGTTTGTCCACTGATCCTCGGCATGGTCTTCCGGGTGCATCCGCGCGATATGCTTACGGATGAGCATGGCAACGAACTCGGGCTCGCTCTGGCCAGCGAGCAGCCACAATGCGTCGAAGTAGACATAGCCAAGACGCGTGCCGATCGCTTCGCCACTCTTGGTTCGCAGAACGTCGATCGAGGCAAAACGGGCCTCGGCTTCCGTCGGAGACAATCCATCCTCCAGTATTGCTTCGACCAAAGATTCCGCGACCGCCCAGTTGAGCATTCGGTCCGCGGCGAAAGCGATGCGGTCGGCTACCACGCGCCGTAAAAGCCCGACCTGCTCAAGGCGCAGGATTGCGGGATCGTCGAGCCCCGCGGCCCGCATCTCGCCGATACGCCAAGGATAGTGGCTTTGCCCTGTCAGGAGTTGGCCGGCCAGCGACCTCAGGCAGTGTCGGTCGCTGGGATGGTCGAATTGCTCGCGGGCATCCAGGCTCGCGTAGTCCCAATAGGCGTTGAACAGCTGATACTCTGATACGCCCGCCCAAGCATCGCGTTTGGGTAACTGAACAATAATGCTAGCGTGCACCGGCTTCAGAAGCAGTTCGAAAACATCGTCGGGCGTGGTCTCCAGCGCCGTGGCATGCCCATGTACGGTTAGGAAGCGGCGCAGTTCGGCACTCCGGAAATTGCCGATCTCAATGATCTGCAAATCTTGGCGAACCGAGCGGATCGCCTCGGTAATGCGCGGCTGGGCCGAGATGACGATGCGCACACCATGTTCGTGCCACCTGGCTCGCGCGAGCCGCTCCGCGAAGGTCCGATCCTGCACGTCATCGACATAGAGGGTGAGCCACGTCCCGTCGGCGCGACGGAGCGCCTCGCGCAGGCTTTTGGCCATGACCGCGATCGGCGCGAGATCCGGATGCGCCGGTTGCCAGATCCGCTCCGCGATGAAGTCGAGAACCTCCTCGATTGTCGCGGGCGCGCGCATGAGGATAGCGAGCTCGCCGCGATCGATCTGCTCGAAGGCGAGTTGTGCGAGTGACCAAGTCTTACCCTGTCCGGACTCGCCCGAGAGGACGGCGAGATCGGCCACGACATCGGGCAGAGCTCGACGCACCTGTAGTTCAACGGCGTAGCCGATGAGGCGGGCGTCCTCTTGCAGATGATTGCCGAGCAGCGTCGGCAAGGACTGGATATGTGCAAGCAGGCGGTGCGCTCGCGGACTAACCAGGGCGAGCAGGTCTGCGGACGACAGCTTTGCCCCATTCGTTGCGAGCATCATCAATTGGCCAATCAACTGATGGCGCTTGTCACTCACGTGTTCGCCGGGCTCGATGAGCGGGGTAAGCACCTTGTCGATCTCGTCCTGGGCCGCCGCTGGATTGAATACGTGGATTTCAAGCCGATCGAGCAGATGGCGCAACTCGGCGGTAACCTGGTCTAGGCCAGCAAATTTCGCGAGGCGTCGCTCAAACTCTGCCGTCGTCAGGCGTTCAGAGCCCCATCGATGTGGTTTGCCAGTAGCCCGCCCGCGCGACGCGATGTAGCCCTGAAGCGTAGCAAGGCCGGCCCCGTTGTTGGTGACGAAGCGAAATGTCTGGTCGGCAGCGATATGAACCGCACGCAGCAAGTCGGGAAACACCTTTGAGGCGACCTCACTGCTGGACCATCTACCCCGGCCGGTGCGCATCTTCACCTGTTCGACGATGTCGCGTGGTCCGCGAAGAAGCCTGTGGTCCCCGCCGTCGGAGGGTTCGAGATGCAAAATCATCTGGGCGCTGCCGTCCACAGGCGAAAGCGCGATGCTCATCTCGAGGCCGAGGTGAACGCTCCGCAAGATCTGCACGAGAAAGCCGGCGATCGCGCGCCGGCCCGGCGTTCCCGCGTCAAGGTCGATGGCAAGCGAGGCCGCGATCTGAGACGCCGCGTCGTTCATTGTGTTGGCTTCCTCAGGCCCATTCCATGATCGAGCGATGATTCGCTCTCAGAAGCAGCCTAGCCATCGGTGCGGCAAAGGCGAGGCGGAAGAAGGGACCTGGCAGTTGAAGCGGGCGGAAGCATCAGTCTACTTCGCGCCGACGTTTTTGTCCGCATTTCCAAGCCCGACGTTCCTGCACCGCAGGACCAAACTGTGAAACTCCCGCATAGCAAATGGGCTGACGGGAGGGTCCACAGTCTGGGACGTTCAAGGTTGATATCGAGCCTTCGGACCGATGTTCACGAACGTCGTCCCGAGGATGCGGCGTGAGCGGGTCGATGTAAGTCGTAAATGGTCTCCGCCTTCGTTTGGGTTAGACAAGATCGGATTGAATCGGTGTCGCCATTCTCGAATGGCAGCTCAAGAACGGACGGATCCGCGAGGCTGCCAAGTGCCAAGCCTATCTCATCTACCGACCTGATGTGATGATACAATCTCGGCGAGTGGCTCGATCTGGCGTCGTTCATCCTCTCCGACATTGTGGAAGACCCCACGCCGTCCGAGCGTGGGCGGCGCGGTCTCTACAACGACATTCTGAAATGCGTGGCCGAACTCGAGCGCCGCGGCCTCACTGTATTGTCGGGCGTCATGGAAGCGCCGCAACCGGGGCTGCCTGATTGGAAGGTGGCCATTGTCTCGGTGACGCCACGTCTGACCGATCCCGGCGCGCCCAAGCGCCGCCACGTCATGGTCGACCGCCGCTGCGTGGCACTGCCGCCGAATGCGCTCGCTGACGGCTAGGCAATGAGCGCGGCGCGCTCAGCGATGAATTGGGCAATCTGAGCCGGTACGAAACGGCGCGCATCGACATAGCCATCGGTGCGGAACACTCCATCGACGGCGCCATCGTCCACGCGCACGAACATGACGCGCTGATCTTCGCGCCCCATGATGATTTCGCGGATGGCACGGAATTCGACGTCACACCAATCCTTGCGCTGATAGTCCTCGCCGAGGAAGACAACGATCAGCTTGGACCGATTTCGGTAGATGTCCTGCAGGAGGGTGTCCAACGAGGGTCGCGCAAGCTGGGACACGTAGTTGTTGTCGTAGAAATAGGCATTGGGGCCGACGCGTGCTTCAAGCTCGCGGGCGACCTGCTCGACCAGTCCGCGCGCCTCACCAGGGAAAGAGAGGCCGACATCGAAAGTGTGCCGCGTGATGTCGACGGCCCTCCCGGCCTGCTGGGTCCATGACGGCAGCACGATGCCGCGTGCGGCATGGAGTTCCTTGGGCAGGTTGACATTCTTGACCGCCCAATGCGTGCGGTTCATTTCCCAGTTGCCGATATCGAGCTCGAAGCTGAGGGCATCGAAATCGGCCGCCACCAGGAACGGATCTACAGGGATGATCTCGTATTCGATCCGCACTTGGCCGCGGCGTACGGTGACCTCGCGGATGATGCCGAATTTGGGGTCGAGCTTGCAGCCGGCTTCGTAAGCGAAGATGGAAGGCAGACGAGTCAGTTCCTTCAGCGCTTCCTCGTCCAGGGCGCCGAACTGCTGGGCTATCTGCTCGTCGGTGTATTCATGGTGGCGAACGCAGCGGCTGGCGTCGAGCACGCAGGGATCGCCTTTCTACTGATCTTCCCATCCGGATACGAAGAGGTTGTACATCGGCGTGCTTTCAAGGTGAGGCGTCAGGGCAGAAGCCCGACATCGTGGAGGAAGGCGGCGAGCACGGGCTCGACTGCAGCGGCCCGGCGCACATCGGTAAGGCCGATGCGGCGCGCCAGCAGGATCTTGGTCATGGGTTTGTCGTACTGAGGCCAGGCACCACGCAGGGCGACTCCCGATGCTTGCGTGGTCGGCGGCCGATGCTGGGCGAAGCCGTTGAGGTGACGCAGCAGCAGCGCCTCGTGGCAGGGGTCCTGCCAGATGAGACGGATGTCCAGCTGGTTGGCGAGCTGCTCGGCCTGTTGCCGACGTTGGTTATCGTTCTGCACCTGATCGATGTCGAGGAGCACTGCCCGACGCGCGAATTCCGAGCGGCGCCGGCGTCTCCGCTCGATCTCTTGTGCGGCGCGGCGCAAGCGGGAGGTGGGGTCACCCGCGCCCGGGCTGAGGTTCACGACTTCGAGGTGAACCGGACGGCCGGCGGCCTGCAGCAGATCGTTGAGCAACTGCCCATAGGCCTGTTCGGATTCCCCCTCGCAGCCCAGAAAGATCGGCGTTTTCGGTCTTATGGTCGGACGGCGCATCCTCATCCAACCTGGGGGACTGCGCCGTACACGCCGCCGAGATACTTCTTGTAGAGATTGTCGGTGCGGCGAACGGCGCCAACGTCCATCAGGCTATACACCTGTGACCGGCCCCGGCTGTCCTTCTCGCAAAAGACCACCTCTTCCTTGGCGAGATCGTCGAGCAGGGACGCCGAGTGGCACGTCATCCATAGCTGCGCGTCATAGGGGTTGCGTTCCGGGTCATAAAACCAGCGGACGATCTCCGGCAGGATCAGCGGGTGGATCGACTGATCCAGTTCGTCGACAAGCGCCACCCCTCCCTGCTGCAGGGCGAGCAGGATCAGGGGGAAGATGCGGATGAAGGAACGCGTCCCGTGGCTCTCGAGGCCCCAGGGCATATCCACATGCAGACCCTGATGCCGAAACAGTGCGACCGGTCCGGTTGCTGCCTGCACGATCTGCATCTCCTCGACACCGAGGTCGATGCGCTGCAGCTCCCGGTTGAGCGCCGCCACGACCGGCGGGTTCTGCGCGAGGTAGGTGATCACGGCCTGGTCGCCAAGATCGGTGCGGTCGATCAGGATGTTGCGATAGACGGCGGCGGCGGCCTCGAGGATGACCTTGGAGGCCTGGTGTTCGAAGAGTGCCAAGGTCGCGATGACGCTGGCATCCTCCCTTACCTTGTCGACCACCCGCGAGAAGCCGCTGAGCGGAAAGATCCTCGATCCCTGGACCTTACGGTCGGCATCCCGCTCGAAGACGCGCTGCCACTTGCCCTGGCCGTTGTTCTTCATGCGCAAAGCTTCGTGGGTGACGGTCTTGATCACGCCATCTGTGGGTTGCAAGTGCAATTCGTAGCGGAAGGTTCCGACATCGTCGGCGACGGCGATCTCCTCCGCGCTGCGTTCGGCGCCACTCAGGTCGAGCAGACCGCCCAGCTCGATCGCGAGCCGGATCGGACGATTGGCGGATTCCGCGTCGTTGAAGCGCTCGAAGGGAAGACCGGGACCCTTGTGCTGGAAGCTCTCGCCGATGAACCAGCTCACGAAGGCCAAGGCACGCAGCACGGTCGACTTGCCCGAGCCATTGGGCCCGAACAGCGCAACCGCCTTGGCGACACGCTCTTCCGAGCGCGGGAAGATCGAACCAAATCTTTCCGGCAGATCCGGCACGTTCTTGCCGATCCTCAGGTCGAGGACCTGTGGATCGCGGATGGAATAGAAGTTCTCGATTTCGAGGCGGTACAGCATTCGCGCAATATGGGGTGCCGTATTCGTATTTTCAACCGAAATTTGTCGATTATACGTTTTAGTCAGCCAAAATGCTACCTGAAGTCGCGGGTTTTGACTTTGATTGGCTCCACCTTCAGCCTGGGATCTACGATATCGCGTGGCTTGATCCTCGGCAGCATCGAGATCTGCGCGCGGCTCTCGATCTGAAAGACCCCAATCGTGTCCGCCTTGCGGATCATGGCGTAGGTCGCGGGATCCTCGGCCGGGTGGCGAGGTGGAGCGTGAGGCCCCCTCGGCCAGGAGATCGAAGCTGCGCATCATGCAGGTGAGCATGCCTAGCGCCAAAACATCCACCTTCATGAATTTGAGAATGTCGATATCGTCCTTCTCCCATTCGATGACCTGCCGATCGGCCATGAGCACCGGCTCGATCGGCACCAGCTCATCGAGGTGGTCGTGGGTCAGGACGAATCCACCGGGGTGCTGCGACAGGTGATGCATCAGAGGATCCGGCCGCGCTTTCGGGCGGCGACACCGGCCGCCCACAAGGTGGCGGCCGCTCCGTCGATGGCCCCGTTAGCGCCGCTGGCGACCTCATGCAGCGCCCCCAGCGCAAGCCCTCCTCCCAGCAGCACGCGAGCGATTTCGGGGACGCCGAAGAGTAGGATCTCGCGCCGGCGTGCAGAGCCGCTTTCCAGGCGTGCGATGCGCCCCCGAAGTTCGCGCAATTCACGACTGTTCGAGGACATGGCCATGCCCGTCGCGCTCGGCTCCGTTTTTCGATATGTTCTATCTTTGTTCCCGTGACGGAAGAGTCAATTGCAGGCACAGTTCAGATATGGAGTGTTGATCTGATGACCGACGAATTGCCGAAGTTTTCCCGCGTGGAGCTTGCGCTCGGCGAGCGTGTGGGAAAAATCGCCGCGCCCATGATTAACCAAGGCATGGCGCTCGAAGAGGCCCTGACGGGCGCCTACCCGATAGCAGCGAGGCAACTCATCGACGCTGGTGAAGATGCGCAGGAAGTCGAGGCGGCTCTGGCTCGTCAGCTCGCCTCTCAAGGGGTCCTGCCCGAGCAAGAAACCTTAGAGATTTCAAAGCCGCTTCACGCCGCGCTCATGGAGAGCTTTGAGGACGGGCTGATCACGCTGCCCGAAGGGCCGGTCCGTCTCGACGAAGTGACGGTCAAGGCGAACACCGGCTTTAAGATGGTGCTCTACCCGAACGAGTCGCAGCACGCCGGCTTTCCCCACGTGAAGGTCCAACTACAGGATGGCGACATCAATATCTCAATCGAGGAAGAACCTCGCGTCGTGGCCGGCAAGCGCAGCCTTCGCGGCGAGGCTGCTGCCCTTCGTGCCGTGAAGGACCACAAGAAGAGCCTGCTCGAGGAGTGGCACGCGACCCGGCCCGACGACCAGAAACTTCCGAAACCCGCGAGCTCCGCACCGCCAAAAGCGCCAAACACCGCTGCACATAAGGTCGCGATCGCGGGCGGTTCATCGCATTCCAACCCATGGCGACCGCGATGGACTCGGTGAGTTCTTTCTTGCAAACAACCGGATCGTCCCCGTCAATTTTCAGCAGAACGCGATAGCGGGCGACTAGTCCTCAGGAGCTCACGTTGCGCCCCCAGAAATCAGCGCTGAAATTGTTCAGCCGGTCATCGTCACCGAGCCTAACCTCAAACTGACCTGGAATGCCCGCTCCGTCACGGCCCGCCCGGAAATAGTCGCGCACTGACCAATGAGCCAACCGCTCAAAGTGCTCCCGTTCGTAATGCAGGTCACTCTCACGGTTCTCCGCAAGCTTCCTGGCGCTCGGCTTTCGCTTAGGCTTCGGCTGAGCGAGTGCAAGACAGTCCAAACGGGGCCGGACCTTGTGCTTGAAGACAATGGACCCGGAAGTCCATTCATCCCCGGTCGCCCGGCGCCACCGGTAGCTGACGCGAACCTGCATGTTCTGGGTCAGACCAAATGGAGGCATCGTCGGATCGTAGACAAAAAATAGCTGGCTCTCGCGTTCCTCGACCTCCATGCGTTGCTTTATCTGGGCGAACGCAAAAGTCAGATCACTGCCGGCCTTGTGAGCGGAATATAGCGTCTCTTCGCGCTTCTTGGCCGACTTCGCGATCCTATACGCCGCAAGCGCTCGATCGAAGTACCGAAGCTTGGTGGCCACGTACTCTCCGCAGTCGTAGAGTGGTAGGCTGCTGAGTTTTCCGAGGTGCTCTGAACTGATGGCCTGATTAACCAAGTCATGAAGCTCGCTGCTGTTAATCGCGCCGATGGCCTGCTTCTCGCGGTGACTTAGGTTTATCAGCCCCATCTGGCTCTCCGTCCGCATAGATCACACCGTCACGTTCAACGCATTTGAGGTATCTGACAACACTCTTGTACGAGAAGGGCGCCCAGAACATGGCTAAAGGTCAGATGACACCTTGTGCCACTATCGTCCCTGACCCGATGAGGTTGAGAGCCCGTCAACCGGCTGCTGCGCTTCATCGCCACGCACGCGCAGGTACCCTGCCACCGCGCACCGATACCGAAAAGTGAGGCCTTGTTTGCCTTCTCCCCTTGCTACCGCGTGGCCCGGCGAACGGCCCGGCGGATGACCTCGCTCGAATCTGGATCGGGGTGCTCGCCACCGCCTTTCCATTCATCAGAAACCAGCCATTCTTCAAAGTAGAATAGCCATGTCGCAATCCATGGAATAAAGGTCTGGTCCAGGCGCATCGACCCCACCCACTCATGCGCTTTGGGCAGGTACAGGCAGAGTCGGAGTGGATCACGGTAGACGTGCGGTAATTTTCTCTCGCCACCAAGAAGCTGAATGTCCGGTTCCAGCACGACAGCTTTCGCTGATCCGCCTCGCTCATAGCTCAGACGGACGCGATATTCCCGACTCAACGGCGTGGGACGAACATGACATTCCCAGGTCAAGCCTTTTGTATTCAACGCACCGTCGCCCGCACAAATCGGGTTCGCTCGCAGGAACAAGAATTGCTGTGCGGGCGTGAGATCAGGACGGGTTGACCAGCTCATTAATCACCGAAATCGCTACAAGGGGCTGATCGGACGTCGCCTGCGAGCCCGCTCCTTTTCGGCTCAGCAGACCGAGGTCGCCATCGGCTGCGCCGTGCGCACGCCCGGAGTCCGTTCGCTGCCCGGCAAGGCCGACATAGCATGCGGCATCAAAGAGCTGATTGTGCCTAATGCCACATTTGTGCACCAACGCCTTGTGGCGCGGGCAGCCACAGGCACAGGCTACGCGGAAAATGAAAAGCGGGGCCAACCCATTCGCTTGCACACAGCCTGCGTTTTGCCAGCTCCTCAACCGCAACGTGCTGTCAATCTTCGTCTTGCCATGTCTTGAACGCCGAACTGTTCACGCCATTGGCGCCGCTTTGTCATCCCGTGCCCCGAAATGAGGCCGTCGTTCGAACGATATGCGCAGTTGCTTATCCGCCAGAAACCGGCGAGCCAGATCGGTGTCGCGCTTACCCACGCGTGACACCCAGTCCGAAAACAGGCGAACCGCGCGCCGGTTCATATGCCGCGAAGGACAGACCAGCCAGTATCCCGGAAACTCGATGACCTCGAACTCTATCGAGACCGGAACCAGAGAACCCGACACCAGGTCCTCGAATGCGATGGATGTGCTTTCCAGGACCACACCTGCACCGTCCTTCGCCAGTTGAACCGACATTGACGAACGGTCGAAACGATAGGGATACGTCATGCGGGCGCCCTGGATACCGTTGCACGGCAGCCAATAATCCCACCGGAAATAGGCCTTCACACTGTCGATCAACCGCGCATGGCGAAGCTGCTCGCGCGGATCCGGTGAGATCGCGCGCAGTTCGGCAAGATAGGAAGGCGAGCACATCGGCAGGATCAGATCGTTGACGACGCAATCCGAATAAAGGCCGGCCCAGCCGCCGTCGCCATAACGAAGATCAAGATCGATGACCTCCGTTTCGAAATCCGAGAAATTGGGCGTGGCGTCGACGCGCAAATTCCAGCTCGGATAGCCCTTGCTGAACTCGGCCAACCGCGGCGCCAGCCATTTCTCGCCGAAGGAAGGACTGACGCGCAGGCTAAGCTGGAAGCTTTCGCGCTGCCGCACAATGGCATTACGCACCTCGCGTATGGATTCGAAAGCCTGGGTCGTGGTCTGGAAGAGCCGCTCACCGTCGATCGTGAGCGAGAGATGGCGCTTTTCGCGCTGAAAAAGCCGCACCCCGAGTTGGTGTTCGAGCAGCCGCAGCTGCTGGCTAACCGCCGAAGGTGTCACCTGCAATTCCTGAGCGGCCTTTGCCACGCCGCCGAGCCGCGCGACTGCCTCGAAATGCGTCATCGAATTGAACTTGATGTCTGACCTCGTCCTCGTCAGTTAAGCTCAGCTACACAGAATGTTAAGAAACGAAAATTGAGCCGAATGTCAATCGGTCGCACAGTGGTCCCGGAAGGAGATACAGGATGGAGCCGAGTTCAACCCAAAGCTTGGGTAGCGCCGGCAACGTGCCGGGAGTTGGACAGGTATTGACCAGGAAGCCCCTGATCGAAGCTGCGAATATCGAGAAGAGTTATGACGCAACCCGTGTCCTGCGGGGTGTGAGTTTTCAGGTCCGGGCCGACGAAATCCACGCGCTCCTGGGCGGCAACGGCGCCGGCAAAAGCACTCTCATCCGCATCGTCACAGGGCTGACCTCACGCGAAGCCGGCGAGATTGGCTTCGCCTCGTCGAAGGCCGACCACAACAGCCCGATCATCGCGGTGGTGCATCAGGAGCTGGCGCTGTTGCCCGAGCTGTCCGGTCGCGGAAAACATCGGCATTGTGCATGCGAGGTCGGGCTGGTCGCAGATCAGCCGTCGCCGCACGCGCGAAACTGCGCTCGGAGCGCTCCAGCTGATCGACCCAGCGATCGGCGAAGCGATCATCGATAATGCCGGCACGCAAATTGTCCCTCCACGAAGGCCAGATCGTCCGGATCGCTCGTGCCCTTTCCACCGGAGCCGAAGTGCTGCTTCTCGATCCCGGCGATCCGGTTGGGGAAACGCGCTGGCTGCAGGAGATCGCCAACAAGCGAGGCTTTCCGCATGGCATCGTCGGCTATGCCGACCTGTCCCAACCCGACGTCGGCGACCTCCTCGACCGCCACATGGAATATCCGAACTTCCGCGGCATGCGGCAGCCGATGAATTATCATCCCGACCCCGCCAAGACCTATCTGGCGCGGCCGGAGGTCAGTCGTACGCCCGAATGGCGGCGCGGCTTCCGGGAGCTGGCGAAGCGCGGGCTGAGCTTCGACCCGCAGCTCTACTATCCGCAGATGAGCGAGTTCCTCGAACTGGCGCGCGACTTTCCCGACGTGCAGATCATTCTCAATCACACCGGCATGCAGGTCGACGGCGCCGAGCATCGAGGAGGCGATCGCAGCCTTCGGCGTCGGCCGCTCGATGTTCGCGACGAACTTCCCCGTCGACAAGCTGTTCTCGAGCTTCGACGCCATTTTGAACGCCTTCAAGGAAATTACGATCGCCCACCCGCACGAGGAGCGGCTCGCGCTGTTCCATGACAACGCCGCCCGGTTCTACCGACTTTAGATCGCCGGCAAACAGAAATAGCAGGAGAGTTCGACTTGTTGCTGAAGGGCAAGGCCGTGGTGATTTCGGGGGCCGCGGGCCCCCGGGGAATTGGCCGCTCCACGGCAGCGCTGATGGTACAGCACGGGGCTCGCGTTGCAATACTCGACCTCGATGACGGGCAAGCGCGTGACGCCGCTGCGTCGCTTGGACCCGACCATATCGGCCTTGCGTGCAACGTCGCGGACCTCGACGCCTGCAAGAGGGCGGCGGCGCAAGTGACAGAAACCTTGGGCAGGATCGATGTGCTCTGCAACAATGCGGGCGTCACGCAGCCGGTCAAGACGCTGGAGATCAGCGCGGCTGACTGGGACCGCATCCTCGATGTCAACCTACGCGGCGTGCTCCATCTCAGCCAGGCATTCATCCCGAACATGCGCGAAAATGGCGGCGGCTCGATCATCTGCATGTCGTCAGTTTCGGCCCAGCGCGGCGGCGGCATCTTCGGTGGCCCGCACTATTCGGCTGCCAAGGCGGGTGTTCTGGGGCTTGCCAAGGCCATGGCGCGCGAATTCGGTCCCGAAGGCATCCGCGTCAACTGCATCACACCGGGCCTGATCCAGACCGACATCACCGGCGGCAAACTGACCAACGCCATGCGCGCCGACATCATCAAGGGAATCCCGCTCAGCCGGCTGGGCGAGGCGCGCGACGTAGCCGGCGCCTATCTCTTCCTGGCTTCCGATCTGGCCAGCTACATCACCGGCGCCGTGATCGATGTCAACGGTGGGATGCTAATCCATGGCTGAGTGGACAACGGAGCTTGAGATGCCTCGCGCTGGCAGCAATGTCAGCCTGGCCGAACGAGCCTATCGTATCCGCCGACACGCCGTGCGGATGGGTCAAGTCCAGGGCCAAGGTTATGTTGGACAGGCGCTGGGTGTCGCCGACGTGCTTGCCGTCGCCTATTTCCATGCGCTTCGTTACCGGCCGGAGGACACGTTGTGGGAGGGACGCGACCGCTTCCTGCTGTCGATCGGACACTATGCGATCGCGCTCTACGCGGCTCTGATCGAAGCGGGCGTGCTGCCGGAGGAAGAGCTCGAAACCTATGGCAGCGATGAAAGCCGTATGC